>JBFZCN010000097.1:0-6853 GCA_041307985.1 Burkholderiales bacterium | reverse complement strand
TTACAAATCAGTCTAGCGCTCATCATCGGTGGCGCATTGATTGTCTTTGCGCTGATCAAAAAAGAATTCTGGAGCCTCAATAACCTCTTGGCTGGCTTTGGGGTTGGTGCCGCAGTCTTATTGGTTTGGTGGATTTCAGGGGTCTTGGGTTATGTGGCTGAAGATCCAAATACCTTAGAAGAAGTTTTTGTGGCCACCAACAGTGGACGGATGGAAAGCTTAACGTATGTAGCACCTTATGCCTACGTGATTGAATGGCTGACATTCTTCAGTGATTCAAGCAGAAAAATAACTTTAGGTATTTCTTCAGTCTTTGGCTTGATCCTTGGTTCATTCATCTACTCGATTGTGACCAAGACATTCCATTGGGAAACTTTCAGAAATGCAGAAGACACTGGCAACCATTTGCTTGGCGGTATTTTGATGGGCGTGGGTGGCGTGACTGCTTTTGGTTGCACCATAGGACAGGGTTTGACAGGTATTTCAACTTTGGCGATCAGCTCATTCATTGCTGTTGCAGGTTTTATTGTGGGCGCTCTTTTAGCCATGAGGTATTTGCAATGGAGAATGCTTCCACCGCCTTGTGAGCCAGTACTAGGCAGCAATCATTCAAATCAATATTCAAACACTGGAGGATGTGGCATGCCACTTCAAATCGCTTGTCATACTGATCAATTCGGTACTTTGGGACAAATCACCGCGAACGATGTTTCTGAAATCGCCCGTCAAGGTTATAAATCGATCATCAATAATCGTCCCGATGGTGAGGCTGGCCCACAGCAACCCTTGAATGCCGAAATTGAAATGGCGGCAAAATCGCTTGGCCTCAATTACGCATACTTGCCAGTGGTCAGTGGTCAAATCACTTTAGAGCAAGCCCAAGAAATGGCTCGTTTGCTTGAGACCATGCCTGGCCCTATCTTGGCTTTCTGTCGTTCAGGCGCTAGATCAACTAATCTGTACATGTTGGCTCAACAAGTTGGTTGATTAGTTGGAGTTAACAATCATCGGCATTGCTCTTGGTATTTTTGTTGGAGTGGTGTTAGGTCTGACAGGCGCAGGTGGGGCGATTTTATCTGTGCCCCTCTTAGGATTTTTTCTACATTTGAATGTTGCTCAGGCTGCCCCTATTGGATTATTGGCGGTGGCCTTGTCTGCTGGCTTAGGCGCTTACCTTGGCTTTAAAGCAAAAATTCTCAGATATAAAGCCGCGCTTTTAATTGCCTGTGCCGGCGTGATTTTGTCACCTATCGGAATCTGGTTAGCGCATCAATTGCCCAATTGGCCTTTGGTTCTGATTTTTGCCGCGATTCTTTTGCTGGTAGCCAAGAATATGTGGTCTCAAGCCCAAAGAGAATTGACTGGCATTGAAGAGGAGCTTGGCCCACCATGCCAGCTCGATCAAACCATCGGCAAACTCACTTGGACACTGCCTTGTGCCAGGGCACTCTTTGGCTCCGGCGCTCTTGCTGGATTTTTTTCAGGCTTGCTAGGAGTAGGTGGTGGTTTCATCATTGTTCCTGCTTTGAGGAAATTCACAGATCTGCCCATCAAATCAATCGTGGCAACTTCTTTGGGGGTTCTCACCATCATCTCAACCGGTGGGGTGATTTTCTCAAATTTCTATGGCGCCATGAATTGGTCTTTGGCCTGGCCTTTTGCCGCAGGTTCTATGATTGGACTATTGATTGGCCGACAATTGGTAAAAAGCATCTCTGGACCCAGGGTTCAGCAAGCTTTTGCAATATTTGCTATCTTAATTGCTATGACGATGCTGATCAAATTAACGGTCTAAATGAACACCGAACTTCCTCAAGCTAAAACCGTTTGGTTGATGAGGCGCAACTGTTCTTTTACGCCCAAGCAAGTGGGTATTTTTTATTTATCCATGGTGTGTTTTTCTGGTCTGATCACCACGTATTTCTGGTGGATTGGCGCTTGGATGGTGCTGCCTTTTGCTGTGATTGAGTTATCGGTCTTAGGTATTGCGTTGTTGATTTATGCTAGACATGCTAGAGATTACGAAAAAATCACCTTGCAAGATTCTGAATTGACCATAGAGCTGAACTTGGGGTATAAAAAATCTCTGACGCAATGGAATGCCCCGTGGGTGAGAGTCAAAGATCCTGAATCTTTGTATCACCGAAAAAAAGATTTGGTGATTTTAGAAAGCGGTACGCAAACCATAGCGATTGGCCAATTCATTTTGGCTGAAAAAAGACATGATTTGGCCAAAGAAATCAGGCAGGCACTCAGGCTTTGCTTGCATTAAAATGGTGAGATGAACCGACAGCTCTTTAAATCACTTGCACTGATCACATCGATACTTATTCTTTCAGCGTGTGGCAAAGGCCCCGATCAGGAGCCCCTTCCTCGATTGGTGAAAGTAATTGTTTTGGGGCAGGCCGGTGAAGTTACAACGGAAGCTGGGGTCATAAGAGACCCGAGTGTTCTTCGTTTTGATGCCAGCGGCAAAGTCATGGAAGTTCTGGCTAAATCAGGTGATTCAGTTTTAGCAGGGCAGTCATTGGCTCGCATCATCCCTAACAGTGTGTCCTCCGAATCAACGGTGATGATCAGTTACCGCGCCATCAAGGCCGAATTGCAATCAGCCGAGGCTGACTTTAAAAGATTCTCTGATCTAAAAAACAAAAATTTCATTTCAGCATCCGAGTTTGATCGTCGTTCGGCTGGCATCGAATCAGCACGCGCCAAATATGAACAAGCCATTGAAAGTATTGGCTTCGTTACTTTGAGAGCCTTAGAGGCGGGCAAGCTTGCTCAGATGAATATCTCCGTTGGCCAAATGGTCAGCAATCAAGATGTTGTCGGAAAAATCATCACAGAAAAAACAAGTAAAAAGCCTGAAAAGAATACCTCTACCGGGAAGACCGCTTCCAAATCTTCTCTCAAAATTCCAACAACCGCCATCCACAGTGATGGTGTGAGTGTCTTCAAGTTAACCCTTGATCAAGGATCACAATCCACAGGAAAAATCAGCGCCGTCAAACTCGTATTAGGAAAGATCGATGATCAATCCGCTGAGCTGCTGAGTGGCTTGGTGGCGGGCGATATTGTGATCGCTACAGGCTGGCATGCCTTGAGCGAAGGCCAACAAGTCAGAATCGCCATTGCTGAAAAGGCTCAGTGATGAGCCCTGAGCGTTTCAATTTATCGCGCTGGGCGATTCAGAATAGTGCGCTGACACGCTATTTGATGATTGCTCTGGTCTTATTGGGCATTGGCTCTTATTTTCAACTGGGTCAAGATGAAGACCCACCGTTTGCTTTCAGGGCCATGGTGATCCGCACCATTTGGCCAGGTGCAACAGCGATCCAGGTATCCGATCAAGTCACCAATAAGATCGAGAGAACTTTGCAAGAGGTTCCAAGCATCGATAAGATTCGCAGCTTTTCGCATCCTGGCGAATCAATGATCATCTTTTTTGCTAAAGACAGCACGCCAGCTAAAGAAATACCCAATCTCTTTTATACCGTTCGTAAAAAGGTCGGCGATTCAAAATCCTATTTACCCATGGGGGTGCAAGGACCTTATTTTGATGATGACTTTGGTGACACCTATGGTGTTATCTACGCCATGTCGGCAAAAGGTTATACACCCCGTGAAGTGAGAGACTTCACAACCCAAATCAGACAACGATTACTGCAAGTCAAAGATGTGGGCAAAGTGAATGTCTATGGCTTGCAAGATGAAATAGTTTACGTTGAGTTATCTCGTAAAAAGATGGCTCAGTATGGTTTGTCACCTGCAGTGGTGGCGCAGCAACTGAATCAACAGAACACCATTGAAAGTGGTGGAAATATTGAATCAAGCTCTTTTTCAATGCCGATTCGCGTGGGTGGTCCCTTTGAAAATGTGGCAGATATCCAAGCCATGCCATTGCGTGCGCCATCGGGTGCATCGATTCGTTTGGGGGATATTGCCGAGGTTCGTCGTGATGTGATCAATCCAGCGCAAAGCAAAGTTCGTTTTCAGGGTGAAGAGTTGGTGGCCTTGGGTATTTCGATGGCCAAGGGTGGCGACATTGTTGAGCTGGGTAAAACATTGACCAAAGCCAGCCAGTTGATTGAAAAAGACTTGCCAGCTGGTGTGACCCTGTCTTTGATTCAGGATCAACCAAAAGTTGTGGCTGGCTCAGTCAGAGAATTTTTGATGGTTTTACTCGAGGCATTGATCATTGTCTTGGCCGTGAGTTTGCTGGCCCTGGGATTACATCGACACCCTTGGAGGATCGATCCAAGGCCTGGTTTGGTGGTGGCCATCAGCATTCCTTTGGTCATGGCAGTGACCTTCTTGGTGATGCATTTGGCGGGCGTTGGATTACATAAGATCTCTTTGGGTTCATTGATCATTGCTTTGGGTCTTCTGGTTGATGACGCCATCATCGTTGTGGAAATGATGGTGCGCAAGATGGAGGAGGGCTACGATCGCATGAAGGCTGTGACAGCTGCCTATGAGCTGACTGCGATGCCGATGTTGACAGGTACCTTGATCACAGCCGTTGGCTTTTTACCGATTGGCATTGCCAAGTCAGCCGTCGGCGAATACACCTTTGCTATTTTTGCCGTCACAGCTGCTGCACTGATCATCTCTTGGTTTGTATCTGTTTTATTTGTGCCATATTTGGGTTTCTTGCTACTGAAGAAGCCAGCCCATGCTACGCCCGAGGGTGCTCAGCATGAACATTTTGATACCCCCTTCTATGAGCGCATTAGATTGATGGTTGCATGGTGCATTGATCATCGTAAAAAAGCCATCATGGCAACCATAGCAACATTTGTATTGGGCGTTGTTGGCATGAGTCAAGTTCAGCAACAGTTTTTCCCAGACTCATCGCGCCCCGAAATCTTGGTCGATATATTTTTGGCTGAGGGTGCTAGTTTTGAGGCAACTGAATCAGCTGCCAAAAAAATCGAAGCAAAAATTTTGGAGCAACAAGGCGTTCAATCTGTCACGATGTGGGTGGGCAGTGGTGCGCCACGATTCTTTTTACCTTTGGATATTATTTTCCCAAGATCGAATGCGGCTCAGGCAGTGATTGTGGCTGACTTGCGTCATCGCGATCGACTCAATCAAGCCTTGCCCCGCATCTTAGAAGATGCCGCACCCGAAGCAAGACTGCGGGTCAAATTACTACCCAATGGCCCGCCTGTGACTTATCCAGTTGAATTCAGGGTCACGGGTGAAGACCCCATCAAGCTAAGAGCAGAGGCCAATCGCTTTGTTGATGTGATGCGCCAATCATCAATCGTCTACGGCGTTAAAGATAACTGGAATGAAAACCAAGCAGTGGCCAAGATCGATGTCGATGCGGCCAAAGCGCGTGAGTTGGGTGTTCCGCCTCAAGTGATTGCGCAAACCCTTGCCAGTCATTTTGGTGGGGTCACGATTGGTCAGTATCGAGAGGGTGATTTATTGGCACCCATCGTTCTGCGTTTGCCTCGCGCAGAGCGCAATCAAATCAGTGATCTGAATGAAACCATGTTGACCACCGTCGGTGGTCAATCAATCCCATTGGGCCGCATTGCGACCGTGAATGTTGTGTGGGAGCCCGCCACGATTTGGCGAGAGAATCGCGAATACGCCATCACTCTTCAAGCGGATGTGATTCCTGGTGTGCAAGGACCGACCGCAACCGCAGAGTTGTATAAAGAATTCAAACCATTGATGGACAAATTGCCGCCTGGTTACAAAGTCGATATCGGTGGGTCTGTGGAAGAGAGTTCTCGCGGCCAAGACTCGATCAATGCCGGTATACCGGTGATGCTATTCATCACCTTCACCTTGTTGGTGATTCAGTTACGCAGCAGCTCAAGAGCCTTCTTGGTGGTGTTGACGGCTCCTCTGGGCATCTCAGGCGTGGCCTTGACCTTGCTTTTATTCAACAAGCCATTTGGCTTTGTTGCTTTGTTAGGTTTCATTGCCTTGCTGGGCATGATCATGCGCAACTCGGTGATATTGATTGATCAAATTGAACAGGGTTGCTCTGCAGGCATGCCAGCAAGAGAAGCGATCATTCATGCTTGTGTCACGCGTTCTAGACCCATCATCTTGACCGCAGCAGCGGCAGTCTTGGCGATGATTCCTTTGTCACGCAGTGTCTTCTGGGGCCCTATGGCAATAGCCATCATGGGTGGCTTGATGGTGGCAACAGCTTTGACATTATTGGCCTTGCCAGCAATGTATGCTGCTTGGTTCAAAATTGATAAAAATACAGCTTGAGATAGAAACTAAAACAAATTCACGATCTAAAGACTCACTCGTATGCGCATTCAAATTCCTGAAGAAAAAACATTTGTTCATGAATCCATCATCCCAATTCGTTGGGGTGATATGGATGCTTTTGGTCATGTGAATAATGCGGTGTACTTTCGTTACATCGAACAGGCCCGCATCAATTGGTTGGATAGTCTAGGTCTGAGCTTTGCTCAAGATGAGCAGGGCGTTGTGGTGGTGAATGCTTTTTGTAACTTCATGAAGCCGGTTGAGTACCCGGCAGATCTCATCATCAAAACCTACATTGCCAACCCGACGCGAGTAGGTTTAGATACTTTCAATGTGATGTCTTTGGTGAATGACCCAGAAACGATTCGAGCAACATCAGGAGCAACGATTGTTTGGGTGGACTTTAAGACCCAAAAAGCGGCTTCTTGGCCATCTGAAATAAAAGCCAAGCTGGCTATCTAAAAACTCAATTAAATCCTTTATTCAGGCTTTTTCAATAAAGAAGCCAAAAGAGGGTTGAGCTTTTTCTCAGAATTTCTTTTATTCGAACCCTTGGGTTTGGGGGCTGAATTCTTCATTTGGTTCACCACCGCTGATCTCACGCTCT
>JBFZCN010000096.1:0-3372 GCA_041307985.1 Burkholderiales bacterium | reverse complement strand
ATCGATGACTTGTTTAACCGCTTCTTCCTTGAACTCAGGCGTGTATTTCGTTCTCTTCATTTCTTTCACTCCAATCCAGTTTTGACATTATTGAATGTCTACTGAATTGGGGGAATACCATCTCTTGAATCCTATATTTACTGGCTCAATACTAAAGCGAATAAGTTATCCCCCGGAAAAATCAGGACATACACGGAACAAGCACTGCTGATTTTGTCAGTTGCCAAGCACACAGGTGGACTGTTTCCACAACGCAAGAAACCAAGCCCATTCGGACGCATGTACTACTCAGGCGTCAGCGTTCAAAGCATAAACAAAGATTTGCGCAGAGCAATGCTGGGCAACTGCTGGGAATACGACATCCGCTCCAGTGTCATTGCTTGGAAACAGAGTTTTGCTCAGGAATTGACTCATCATCTGTACCCAACCAAAGAATGCGCCAAGTTGTTTTGGGCATCAATTTGGTACCTAGAGCGTAGAAACGAATTCATGTTGGATGTGAGAACTGCCACATTTGGTGCTAAGTCAGATCTCGCACTTGAATTTCAAAACACGTTGATCAAACGAGCAGTCACTGCCATTAGCTTTGGAGCAAGAGCCAATGTCAATGGATGGGTAGCTGCCAATGGTGCTTGGACACAACCATCTATTGCAAAAGATGTACTAACCAATCCACACCAACGGAGCAATTTTTTCAACTGCTTCACCGTGCAGTGTTTTGTCAAAGAACAGGCAACACTGGATACGTATTTGGCAAATATATTGAAGCAAGAACGCCCAGACATCTATTACGGAGAACTGATCACTCGTAATGTTCAGCCCAGCAAATCCAAAGCTGTGGCATTCCTCTACCAGCATTCAGAAACTGAAGTAATGGGCATTGCCAAACAGGTACTGGCAAATCACGGTATCTCAACTACTGCAAATATCCATGATGCATTCATTGTCCGCAACAAATTGCCAAAGAATATAAGGGAAGAAATCATCTTCGAGATGAGAGACAAAACGAACAACAATTACTGGTCCATCAAGCCTCAAAGGTTGAATGGTTTTAGCTTTAATCATTAAATTTACTCAACTTTAGAGCAAGATTAATCATGAACACTTTATTGGAAAATTTCTGAATCGTATCCAAATAATATTGATATTGAATGCTGTATCAAATTGTTCGCAGGATATTTAGAGCGCTCTGTCGCTTTTGCCGATCCCGTTCGGCTTTTAAAGCATCTGCAGCACGATCTTTATTGGCTTGAAGTGATTTGATGCGTTGTTGTTCAGGTGAGGGTGCAGTTATGCCTGCATCTTCACTCGTCAATATTTCTTTTCTTTCACTCGGCATGCTCGCTACTGCATGAAATCCATAAATTGCTTGCAACAACCATTTGGCATCAGTGGCATTGCTCGCTCTGATGTCAGTTCTAACTAGTTTTGAGGTTGATCCAACTTTGATGGAAACTAATGCGGTGTATGTCTTCATCATGTATTTATCGCGCATAAATAATTTATGCAAATGGAGGCTACAAATAAGTGGAATTTGAGCAAGATTTATTCATGGCAATAAAAAAAATTTACCCTGCGTTGTCGGTTCGAGGCATGAGCAAATTGCTTGGTAAGAGTGCAGGATACTGGAGCAGTATTTCCTCGCAGAAGTTTTCTGTATCAAACGACTCACTCGTCTATCTTCTGGACGCTTTGGAGTGTCAAAGGATACTGAATGAGACAGGAACACACAAGACCAAGCAGATAAGTCAAGTCCAAGACCTAATCGTTAGTGAACTTTCTTTGAGGTTTCAGCAGCAAACCGGACTTGAACAACTGGGTGAATTTGGATACTACAAACCTGAGGCAGTAGGGCAATACGATGCGCTGCCTTTCATTGTTTCCAGTTACTGAGATATCAGTAGCGCATGACTAAGTTCTTTGAAGAACTCTTGGATGACTATGTCTTCAGCCATTCGTTCTGCATTGGTGGAGATTTCTATGCTGAAATTTTCATTTAACGTCTGGCAAGTTACCAGCGCCTCCCCGGCAGCACATTTGTAGCAAAACTTAATCGTAGCTCTAGGGATCAACTCTGCATGTTCAAGCACCAAGTTAGTGGTTTGGGTGCCAATCTGTTGAACGCTGACAGGTAATTCCCATACGGCTTTGACTTTGGAGTGATTTTCTGCAAGGGCTTCTTGAACCACTTCCAAAGCACCATCTGCCCCCACTGCAGAAAAGCTGGGAAGTTCATCACTTAAATCCTCACCTTTAACCAATCTCATTTCCAAGCGACGATAGAAGCTTTGCGCCTGCAGAGCTTCTTTCATTCCAGCAATAGCACGTTCGACATGTTTTGCGAAATAGTCGTGGATGTGCTGTTTCATTGGATTTTTCGTCGTGGCGAGGTTAAAGAATGGGGGTTTTTAGGTGGATTTTTTACGCTTGGACTTGAGCCGTTGATCAAAGTCATCGGTTAATGCGGCACTTTGCAATGCAAGGGGAATGGTCATACTGGTGCCCAATTGAACCAAGCTCAGTACATTGTGATTGACCATTTGAGCGGACATGATGGCTTTGATCTCCGCAGACTCTGCAGAGCCATCTGACGACAAAGTTCCAGCAAATTGTTTGGCTTTCATCAGCGCTGTGAGGTGGCTGTAGTGCTGAGTGATCATCAGTACAGATGTGCCCATTTGCTGAGCAAGATCATGAATTGGTACGTTTTCAAGTAGCCTTTGAGTTGCATAGTAATGGCGAAGGCTGTACAGACTTCGTTCTTTGTCCGTGATAGGGCAGTTGAGTAAACCAGTTTCTTCGAGCATCTGTCGAAACGGCTTGTTCCAATTATCAGGAGTACTGCCATCAGCCAATCTGAAGACGCGCTTGGCAACTCTTTGTTTGAGAACTTCTTCAAGCGGAATATCTGCAAGATCTGGGCTCATTTGACGCATTGCTTCGAGAATACGCCAGCAACTGTTGTGGGCTACTAGATTTCGTGGTCCTCGTTTGCCATGTTGAAGTCGAATGTGAAGAACTGGCTGACCATCGCGGATTTCTACATCGATATTGCGCCATTCCAAGTATTCAGATTCAGTGCCTGCCCGAATTCCTGTCGCAGCAAGGAAGGGCACATAAGCACGCGCCAAAACCTGTCGGATCAATTGTGTTTTTGCGGTTCGACCTTTATTGATGAATTCTTCTGCTTTAGAAAGAAGTTGCTCAAGTTCGGCTTGACTGAAATCTGCTCGTCTTTCGCTGGCTTCTCCGGTTGAATCGCCCCGGGTATCGTGGAGGCCAGTTGGTTTAAGTTGAGACGATTGTCTCTTGGCTATTGGCGAGTTGCCGATAGTAGTTTTCCTCAGCTTCGGCCGGTGGAATATATCCAAT
>JBFZCN010000095.1:0-4415 GCA_041307985.1 Burkholderiales bacterium | reverse complement strand
GCCATCACTAAAAATACACCGCGCCAACCAATATAAGGTAGAGACAACTGGACAGGAACGGTGGTCATCAAAGCACCCACCGTGCCAAACACCAACATCGCCGAAGCAAGTTGGCCTTGCTGCTCTAGAGCAAACCACCTGCGGTATGCCGTGAAGGCTGCCATTAAACAAGCTGACACCCCAACACCGATCATGAGTCGACCGATTGATAAACCCAATAGACTTTCTGCTAAAGCAAAGATGATGGTTCCCATCAATGCAATCAATAACAAGATACTTTCAACTCTTCTAACGCCAAATTTATCAAGTGCAATACCCAAAGGTATTTGCATCGCTGAGAACCCAATGAAATAAGCGGCTGATAAAAGACCTAACTGGGCATTACTGATTTTTAAATCTGCCATCAGCTCTGGAGCAATCACTGCATTTACGGACCGAAATGCGTACGACAAGACATAAGCAAAAGCAAAAAAGATAAAAACCTTGAGCGCTAAGGCGCCCTTCATCGGTAAAGCTGGAATGGGATGACTCATGTTTACTTAGAAGGGCTTAAATCCAGAGAAGAACATCTCATGAGCATCCGTCTTAATCAGCTTCTCTAGCAACTCTTCGCCGCTGATTGTTTGCAAAATGCTTTGTTGATAAATTTGGATCTGCCCATCCGGGAACTGACGCTGCACCAGTCGAAATCTCAGCAACCTTTTTTTAGCATCGGGGCCATCACCCTTGATCAGAAACTCTTTAGCGCTCAAACCAATACTGGACTGCCCAGCGGTTTTGATCATCACTGTGTTTTCAATCGGCGCAGGAGAGTTTTTCAGATTACTCAACATCCCTGCTTGCAAATACTTCACAAAACCATTGGTATCAAATTTTTGGCTGATGTCCTTCGGAATGTTAATAACCCCAACCGCATAAAGTGAATTATCGACCTTGGAGGCTTCAATCGTCATGGTCAGCTTTTGTCCATTGAACATGATTGATTTTTCAGCACGGCTTGGCTTGCCCGGATACAGGGCCTCATAGAGCAAATCATCCGAACGCACCGTTCTCCAATCCAAAGTTGGAGAACAAGCAGATAGACCCAACAACAGCGCAAGAACAAGGTATAAATTTCGCAACATGATTTGTTTAATTTGCATAAAATAAGATTATGCCCATACAACATCACTTCAGTAGATTTATGACAATCAAACATTTTTTAGCAGTTGGCCTCATTTCTGCATTCGGTCTTCTATCCGGCTGCTCATCAGACACCCAGCAATCTGTACCGACATTCAAGATTTCTGAGATCTCAGGCAAAACTTTGACCCAGGCTGATATCGCCGGAAAAGTCACAGTGATTAATTTTTGGGCAACCAGTTGCGTGACCTGCGTCAAAGAAATGCCTGATTTGGTCAATACTTACGAAAAGTACAAATCACAAGGCTTAGAGTTCATTGCGTTGGCCATGTCTTATGATCCACCAATGTACGTGGTGAACTTTGCCGAAACCCGCAAACTGCCATTCATTGTTGCCATGGATTCAGATGGGAGTGCCGCAAAAGCATTTGGGAAAATTCAGTTGACCCCAACAACCCTTGTGATCAACAAGCAGGGGAAAATCATCAAGCGCTATGTTGGTGAGCCACAGTGGGATGACTTCCACAAGCTACTAGAAAAATCTTTGGCAGATAAGAGCTAGTTCTGAGCTAGTTCAGATCTAGTTCTGAACTAGCGAGCAACCTACCTGCCAATAGATGATTAATTAAACAACGCCTGCCTTGTGGGCTTGCTCGTCTGCGTGATAACTTGATCTGACCATCGCACCAACGGCCGCATGGGTAAAGCCCATCGCATTAGCCTCTTTCTCAAACATGGCAAATGTGTCAGGGTGCACATAACGACGCACAGGCAAATGGTGTCCTGATGGTGCTAAATACTGGCCAATGGTCAACATATCGATGTCATGCTCTCGCATGTCTTTCATCACCTCTAAAATTTCTTCATCTGTTTCACCAAGACCAACCATCAAACCACTCTTGGTTGAAACATGTGGATAGCGTGCCTTGAAGTCTTTTAACAATTTCAATGAATGCATATAGTCTGAACCAGGTCGTGCCTCTTTGTACAAACGGGGCACAGTCTCTAGGTTGTGATTCATCACATCTGGCAAGCCATCACTGAAGATATCTAAAGCCTTTTCAAGTCTGCCCCTGAAGTCTGGGACTAACACTTCAATTTTTGTTTGTGGAGACAATGCTTTTGTCTTGGTGATGCAGTTCACAAAATGTTGGGCACCACCATCACGAAGATCATCACGGTCCACGCTGGTGATCACCACATAAGATAGTTTCAGCGCTGCAATTGTTTTAGCAAGATTATTAGGTTCTTCTAAATCAAGAGGATCTGGTCTTCCATGACCAACATCGCAAAATGGGCAACGGCGCGTACATTTATCACCCATGATCATGAATGTTGCAGTACCTTTACCAAAACACTCGCCAATATTTGGGCAGCTGGCTTCTTCGCAAACAGTCACCAATTGATTCTCACGAAGGATCTTTTTGATCTCATTGAAACGAGAATTACCAGAGGCAGCCTTCACTCTGATCCAGTCAGGTTTTTTTAAGACCTCTTCAATCGGTACAATCTTGATTGGAATGCGCGAGGTCTTATCAGCAGATTTTTGTTTTTGATTTGGATCGTAGGTCTTGGTCATGACCGCACCTCTAATTGTTGAGATAAATGGCTCACTATATTTTTTGCCACAATGTCGATATTGTCGCTCACCCCAAGACTCTTCATATCAATTGTCTTTAAACCCGCATAACCACAGGGGTTGATAGATGAAAATGGCTTCAAATCCATATCCACATTGAGTGCCAGTCCATGATAAGAACACTGCTTGGTCACTTTAAGTCCTAGAGCTGCTATTTTAGCCCCTCGTAAATCTTGAGGAATTTCAGCCGTATTGGTCAAGTAAATACCTGGCGCCCCAGATATTCTCTCTGTTGAGATTCCAAAATCTTTCAAAGAATCAATGATTGCTTGCTCCATTCGACACACCAATTCTCGAACGAATAGTCGTCTGCGCCGCAAATCCAATAATAAATAAATGACCAATTGCCCGGGGCCGTGATAAGTGATCTGACCACCTCGATCAATCGGGATCAATGGTATTTGTGCATTGGGATGAAGCAAGTGTGCTGCATCCCCAGCTTGGCCCAAGGTATAAGTCGGCGGATGCTGCAAAACCCAAATCTCATCTGGTGTTTCACTTGTGCGTTGCGCCGTGAAGTTTTTCATTGCCTCAAATGTTGGCAAATACTCCTGCAAACCTAATTGGCGAATGATGATCGTCATTGTTTATAAAACGACACTCACCATCGGGTGGGTCGACAATGTTCTATAAAGCTCATCCAGTTGTTCACGGCTCGTGACATGCACTGTGACTGTCAATCCTAAATAATTACCATTTTTTGATGGCCTGCTTTCCGTGGTGTTGATATCAAAATTTTTGTCAAACTGCAAAACAATATTTTGAACTGCTTCTCGGTACCCAGGAACAGACTTGCCCATGACTTTGATGGGGAAGTCACAAGGGTACTTGATCAAAGATTCTTCTGCGGGGATATCCATGTTCATCGATCACCCCTTGGATCAGGTTGCCCATGGAAAGCGCTCACGATCAAATCTCGAATGCAATGAAGTTTTCGGTGGAAAAAATGATCGGCGCCCGGTATCACTTGAACAGTCAATTCTTGAGGTCTTGCCCAATCTAAAACACTGGATAGAGGAATCACGTCATCTACTTCACCGTGTATCACAATGGTGTTTTTAGGAACTTCTGCAACATCCCATTTACCTGTTGCCGAACCCACCATGATCAGTCGCTCAGGTGGCATCTGCATTTCTTCTAAATGCTTCACAACGTAACTGCTGACGTAACTGCCAAAAGAAAAGCCTGCGATCACCAAAGGTAATTCAGCAACCAAGAGTGGCCAACCTTGTCCTTCTAGCTCAGGCATTTCTTGCCACCCAAAAGAATCTTTCATCCAAGCAATGACGGCCAATAAATCTTGGGCCTCACCCTTGCCGTCATCATGCACACCCTCAGACGCACCAACGCCCCTGAAATTTGGTCTCACAGTCACATAATTTAATTGGGCAAAAGTTCGAGCCAAGGTTTGCGCCACCTTGTTGTCCATCGTGCCACCCAAAAGCGGATGAGGGTGAGCCACCAAAGCAATGCCTCTTGGACGAAAATTTGCTGGGTCATGCTTCAAACCCTCAGGTAAATCTAAAGACGCCTCAATGATTCCGGCGGGACCTTTTAAATGAATTTTGATGGTTCGATTCACTTAATCAATCCTTAATCGATCAACCACTTGGCCTTTAACAAAATGTGTGTCAATGATTTCATCAATGTCACT
>JBFZCN010000094.1:0-4152 GCA_041307985.1 Burkholderiales bacterium | reverse complement strand
ACTTTGGATCCCATTGACCTGATAGACGGCATTGATTTAGATACCTTGTTAGCCAAACGCACGACTGGTTTGATGAATCCCAAACAGGCTGAGAGCATCACCAAGAAAACCAAAAAAGAGTTCCCAGATGGCATCCCTGCTTTTGGTACAGATGCATTGAGATTCACATTCGCATCGATGGCAACACTTGGTCGCAATATCAATTTTGATCAAAAGCGTTGCGAAGGTTATCGAAATTTCTGTAACAAACTTTGGAATGCCACCCGCTTCGTATTGATGAACTGTCCTGGCACACCCGAAGACAATGGCATTGCCCAGTGCGTTGGCGAATGCGGTCCAGACGGTTACTTGAATTTCTCACCAGCCGACAAGTGGATTGTTTCTTTGTTGCAAAGAACTGAAGCAGATATTGATAAAGGTTTCAAAGATTATCGTTTTGACAATATTTCAACATCCATCTATCAGTTTGTTTGGGATGAGTATTGCGATTGGTATTTGGAGCTTGCCAAGGTGCAATTACAAAACGGTACACCGGCACAACAACGCGCCACACGCAGAACTCTCTTGCGCGTCTTGGAAACCATCTTGCGCTTAGCGCACCCAGTGATTCCATTCATCACAGAAGAGTTGTGGCAAATAGTTGGCCCTATGTCAGGCAAGGATCTTGAGAAACAAGAAAAGCAAACTATTGCATTACAAGCCTATCCGATTTCTCAACCAGAGAAGATCTGCGTTAAGAGTGAAGCTTGGGTAGCTGAAATCAAAGCTTTGGTCGATGCGTGTCGCAACCTCAGAGGTGAAATGCAAATCTCTCCAGCGCTGCGTGTGCCTTTGTATATCAAAGGCGATTTTGAGTTCTTAAAAGTTGCAGCGCCCTACATTCAGGCATTGGCAAAATTATCAGAAGTAAAAATCTATGAAGATGATGCCAGCCTAGAAAAAGATGGCGCAGGCGCCCCGGTAGCAATCGTGGGCAATACCAAAATCTTGCTCAAAGTTGAAATTGATGCTGGTGCCGAGAAAGCTCGCTTGAGCAAAGAAATTGAGCGCATCAGCACAGAAATCAATAAAGCTAATTCAAAATTGAACAATGAAAGCTTTGTAGCGAGAGCCCCTGAAGCCGTGGTGATTCAAGAGAAGCAGCGTTTGGCTGATTTTGAGTCTTTATTAGAAAAACTGAACAGTCAATTAAGTCGTTTACCATCCTGATATGAATACAACCATCACCAAAGCAGTTTTCCCTGTGGCAGGCCTTGGCACCCGCTTCTTGCCAGCGACCAAAGCCAGTCCTAAGGAGATGTTGAACGTGGTTGATAAACCGCTGATTCAATACGCCGTTGAAGAAGCCATGGCGGCTGGTATCACTGAAATGATATTCGTCACAGGTCGCAGCAAGCGTGCGATTGAAGATCACTTCGATAAGGCTTATGAGCTTGAAGCTGAACTGGAAGCTAAAAATAAACAAGATTTGCTGGCATTGGTTCGCGGCATCAAGCCAAGCCATGTTGACTGTGTGTATGTCAGACAACCAGAGGCTCTTGGTTTAGGTCATGCTGTTTTGTGTGCTGAAAAATTAATCCGTGATGAAGCGTTTGCCGTGATCTTGGCGGATGACCTTTTGGATGGCAAAGTGCCTGTGATGAAACAGATGGTCGATCAATATGAGCACTATCGCAGCTCGATCTTGGGTGTTGAAAAAATATTGCCTGAGCAAAGTAAGTCTTATGGTGTGATTGATGGCAAATTATTTGAAGAGCGCATTTATAAACTGAGTGGCATTGTTGAAAAGCCAGCCCCAGCAGATGCCCCATCCAACATGGGTGTTGTGGGTCGTTATATTTTGTCATCAAGAATCTTTGATCACATCAAAACGATCAAACCAGGTGCGGGCGGCGAATTACAGTTAACCGATGCGATTCAATCACTGCTCAGTCAAGAGCAAGTGCTGGCTTATGAATACGAAGGGGTGCGCTATGACTGTGGCAGCAAACTGGGTTATTTAAAAGCCACGGTGGACTTTGCCTTGCGTCACCCTGAAGTCAAGGATGGTTTTAGCGAGTTTCTTAAAACTCGCTGATTGATTTAATCGATTCGGTTGATTTGGTTGACTTGCTTGATCAGATCGATCAAGCAATCTTTAACGGCGCTTGAGATAAAAGACAAAAGCGCCATCTAACTTCTCTGTTAGCAACAACTCATTACCAGTGTGCTTGGCAAAGGTTGGAAAATCCTGTTCGGCTCCCGCATCGGTTGCCGTCACTTTAAGAACTTCCCCACTTTGCATTTCTGCCAATGCTTTTTTGGCACGCAGAATAGGCAGTGGGCAATTCAGCCCACTGGCATCCACTTCTTTATCTACATGTTGACTCATAAACGCTCTGTCACCCAAGCTTGAACACTCTTAAGGGCCACTGTGAGGCCTTTTGGATCGGTACCACCAGCCATCGCCATATCAGGCTTACCGCCGCCCTTACCGCCGACCTGTTGCGCCACGTGGTTCACCAAATCACCCGCCTTGACCTTGGCAATCGTGTCAGCAGTCACACCAGCAGCTAATTGAACTTTTCCATCTTGAACAGAAGCCAAAACAATGGCTGCTGACTTCAATTTGTTTTTAAGCTGATCCAAAGTTTCTCTCAACACTTTAGCGTCTGCACCCTCAAGAAGTGCTGCCAAAATTTTCACGCCGTTCACCTCAACAGCTTGTGACATTAATTCATCACCTTGGCTGGCAGCAAGCTTAGACCCCAAGCGCTCTAATTCTTTTTCCAAAGAACGAGCATGGTCTTGAAGTTGTGTGATTCTTTGAGCCAAATCACTGGGTGTTGCCTTCAAGCTTGCGGCCAATTGATTGATCTGAGTGTCCAGTTTTTGCAAATATGTCAAAGCACGATCGCCGGTGATTGCCTCAACTCGACGAATACCAGCAGCAACGCCGCTTTCTGACAATATTTTAAAAATACCAATATCACCTGTTCTTTGAACGTGTGTGCCACCGCACAACTCTTTTGATGAACCGATTTCTAAAACACGGACAGACTCACCGTATTTTTCTCCGAACAACATCATGGCGCCCGTTTTCTGCGCATCGTCCAAACTCATCACTTTCGCTGAAGTAGCTGCGTTTCCAAGAATTTCAGCGTTCACCAATTGTTCTACTTGAGCAATCTGCTCTGGCGTCATCGCTGCGGTGTGCGTGAAGTCAAAACGTGTTTTATCAGCATCAACCAATGAACCCTTTTGTTGCACATGAGCGCCCAATACTTCACGCAAAGCTTTGTGCATCAAGTGGGTGGCGCTGTGATGACGAATCGTTCTTGCACGTCTTTCTGCATTGACTTTGGCGTTGAGCTGATCACCCACCTTGATTTCACCTTCAAGCACTTGACCATGGTGACCAAATACATCCGACTGAATCTTCAGCGTGTCTTCAACTTCAAACAAACTGGATTGATTGCGCAACTCACCAGCATCGCCCACTTGGCCACCAGATTCAGCATAGAAAGGTGTGTTGTCTAAAACTAAAACAGCACTGTCACCTGCTTTGATTGATTTGACTTGTGTGCCATCAACATAAAGTGCCAAGACCTTGGCAGCATCTTTGTTCAAGGTGTCATAACCATGGAATACGGTCGGCGCACCGCTGTACTCAAGACCCTGCGCCATTTTGAATTTACCTGCAGCACGGGCCTGATCACGTTGACGATTCATGGCAACTTCAAAACCAGCATCATCAACCGTCACGCCACGCTCACGACAGACGTCCGCCGTTAAATCAAGCGGGAAACCAAAGGTGTCATGTAACTTGAATGCGGTTTCGCCATCTATCACTTTTGAAGTATTGGCTAAGGCAGTTTCAAGAATTTCCATACCGTTCGTAATTGTTTGGAAAAATCTTTCCTCTTCTTGCTTTAGCACTTCCGTGACCCTGGCTTGGTTAGCCTTCAACTCTGGATAAGCCTCGCCCATTTCTTGAACCAAAGCAGCAACTATCTTATGGAAGAATGGGGCGCGCGCACCCAATTTGTAGCCGTGTCGAATCGCACGACGCGTGATACGACGTAAAACATAGCCACGTCCAGCGTTACCTGGGATTACGCCATCTGCAACTGTGAAAGAACATGCGCGGATATGATCTGCAATCACTTTGAG
>JBFZCN010000093.1:0-2801 GCA_041307985.1 Burkholderiales bacterium | reverse complement strand
GGTCAGTTGCAAGAGGTGCGTGGTGAGTTGTGCCACCATGGTCTTGCCACGCGAGCCCGTGATACCAACAATCGGAATACGTCCATTCGCATTATTTGGAAAGAGGTGATCAACGATTGCCGCACCGACTGGTTGGGGTTCACCAACACCAGGCTTGAGGTGCATGATCAAACCAGGGCCGGCGTTGACTTCAACGATGGCGCCACCCTGATCTTCAAGAGGTCTAGAAATATCTTCAGCCACGATATCAACGCCGGCAATATCTAGGCCAATCACTCGAGCGGCCAAAGCAGCTTGCTCAGCCACTGATGGGTGAACCAAATGAGTGACCTCAAAAGCCATATTTCCAGAAGCTTGAACTAAAACATCATGACCCGCTTCAGGTACTGAGTCCAAAGTGAAGTTTTGACGAGCGAGTTCTAATTCTAGTTTTGTATCAAAGACAACTGGGCTTAAAGGCAGTATTTCAGCATCACCTCTGCGAGGATCGGTATTGATCTCTTGTTCAATCAGTTCGCGAATGCTTCTTTTGCCATCGCCTTTGGCCCAAGCTGATTCGCCTTTGGCAGCAGCCACCACTTTTTTGCCGACCACCAATAAGCGATGCTCATTGCCTGGGATGTAACGTTCAACGATCACGCCATTACCTTCTTTTAAGGCATCGTCATAAGCTTTTTTAATCTGTGCTTGATCTGATAAGTTGATGAACACCCCCCTGGCATGATTGCCGTCATAGGGTTTGACCACCACAGAGCCATCAATGTCTTGAGCGGCTGCCCAAGCATCTTCAGGGCTATCAACCATGCGACCCTCTGGCACCCGAACACCGCAAGAGGCCAGTAGAGATTTAGTCAAATCTTTATCTTTAGAAATGCTTTCAGCAATCGCGCTGGTCAAGTCTGTTTCTGCTGTCCAAATTCTGCGTTGCATATTGCCATAGCCCAATTGCACCAAATTACCTTCAGATAATCTGGTTGCAGGAATCTTCTTTTCTCTGGCTGCATCCACAATGCATGCAGTACTAGGCCCCAAATAAAGACTATCGACCATGTCTTCAATTTCTTTGATGGCTATTGGCACATCAAATGGACGATCTTCAATAGCTGCCATCACCAAATCACGTGCGTGGTAAAGCGCTTTTTCAGTGATCTTTTCATGCCAAGCACGAACCACCACTTTATAAACACCACGCTTATTGGTCTCCCGAGCTTTACCAAAGCCTCCTGGCATGCCGGCAAGATTCTGAAGTTCAAGGGTCACGTGTTCAAGGATGTGGGCTGGCCATGTACCTTCTTCAAGCCTCTTGATGAAGCCACCTCGTTCTTCGTAGGAGCAACGATGTTCAATCAGACTGGGAAGCCAAGCCACCAGTCTGTCTGTGAAGCCTGGGATGGTGTTGGAGGGGTAATCCTCAAGATCATGTATATCGACCCATGCTTCTAAAACTGGGCGATAGGTCCACATGCTGGGTCCTTTAAGAACCTTTATATCTATGATTTCTATAGTTTTTTTAGTCATGTGGGGCTAAAGTGCCAAAAATACCTAATTGTACGTTGTCGTTTAACGCTTTGGTGGGTGTTTGGTTGACAGAAAAAGGTAAATATTTTGATTGGCAAATTTGCGATAATTGCCGACAAATAAAGATATAAAGACATCCTTGACCTCTACCGCTATCAACACCTCCGACGCCATGCATGGCCACTCAGACTCTTTTGAGCGTTTGCCAAATGAGTGGCGTCGCTCCATTACCAAGATTTTGAATGTCAATGAATCAGTGATCGCTGTTTTAGAACTCGATCTCAATGAGCAACTGCATTTTGCAAAAGGATTGGTTTGCTTAACCAATCAAGGATTGATTGCCAGCAAAGAAGACTCAGCATCATGGTCGAGATGGCCCTTCTCTGAAGATTTAAAATTACAGTTGCATGATCATGCTGGCGTGGCAAATTTAGAGTTGCTCAGTCAAGCAGGAAGATTGGCCAGTTGGCGATTCACCTTGGCACAAAATCCTGTGGCCAATCGCTTGGTGCAACATTTTCAGACCGAGCTGGCTAAGTCTTTGGGTAAATTTAATGCTGAGCTTGCCGAAGTAACTCAGCCTTTGTGTCCCACCTGCTGGGTGCCACTGCCCCTTGACCAAGACGAGTGCCCAGCTTGTAGCTCAGAAAACTTAACGCCACCATCAACATGGACTTTGTTAAGACTTTGGCGCTTTGCCAAGCCTTATAAAGGGCAGCTATTCGCCGGCTTTGCTTTAACCCTTGCTTCTACAGCGGCAACCTTGGTGCCACCTTATCTGACCATGCCTTTGATGGATGATATTTTGTTGCCTTATCAAAATGGTCAAGATATTGATGTTAATTTGACCTTGTTTTACTTGGGTGCCTTGCTGGCTGCTGCATTATTGGCTTGGGTGTTGGGCTGGGCCAAAACCTATATTTTGGCTTTGGTGAGTGAACGCATCGGTGCGGATCTTCGAACCACCACTTACCAACATTTGATGAAGTTATCCCTAGAGTATTTTGGCGGTAAAAGAACGGGTGATTTGATGGCCCGTATTGGCTCAGAGTCAGATCGTATCTGCTTGTTCTTATCAATGCATCTTTTAGACTTTGCAACTGATGTCTTGATGATTTTGATGACGGCAGTGATCTTGATTTCAATCGATCCATGGTTGGCATTGGTGACATTGTTACCTTTACCTTTTATTGGTTGGGCCATTCATGTGGTGCGAGATAAATTACGTTATGGCTTTGAAAAAATAGACCGCATTTGGTCAGAGGTCACCAGCGTATTGGCTG
>JBFZCN010000092.1:0-4156 GCA_041307985.1 Burkholderiales bacterium | reverse complement strand
ACTGGCATACATCAACTCGAGCATGGTTCTATCGCGGATTCCTAATGATGTATTCAAATCGGGTGCGGCAAGCAAAGATTCAACCTGAGACTCACTGAGTGTTTTCGGAAAACGTGGCGCTTGTTTTGCAGCTCTTAGGTTAAGGCAGGGATCCGCTTTGATTAAATTCTTACGAATACCTAGACGATAAAAACGTCTTAAGACAGTCAAACGACGATTGGCCGTGGTTGCCTTATCTGATCTTCTATGAGCAATGTAGGCCATCACATCAGCCGCGCTAGCATCGTAAATAAACTTTTGACGATCAGCATCCAGCCATTTAGAAAAAGTATTCAAATCTTGTCGGTAAGCGCTCAATGTATTTTTAGATAAGCCATCTTCAAGCCAACAAGCATCACAGAAAATATCAATGGCTTCCATACTTTTAATCAAGACTTTACTCATAGGAGCATCATCCTGAAATTGCTGATCAATATCAGTTTTTCTGCCAGAAGTTATTTTTTTGACTACCATTGAGCTTTTATTCTAAAAGAGGCACTGTGAATCCTGCATTTTTACTACTCCCAGACTTCCTACTCATTTTGCTGGGTTTCTTGCTGGTGCGCTACACAGTTTTAGACAAAACAGTCTGGGAGAGTGTTGAAAAGCTGGTTTATTACGTGCTTTTCCCCGCCCTTTTGTTCCACTCCATCAATCAAACCCATTTTGACTGGGGTGGCACCAGCAATATGTTGCTGGTTGCTGCTGTGGCTTTTTTCAGCGCCATGGGTCTTAGTTTTGCCGCCAAATGGATCTTTAAACCATCTTCTGTGAGTTGGTCATCAGGTTTTCAAACAGCCTTTCGCTTTAACTCTTACATTGCCTTTGCTGCGGCCGGTCGCTTAGCCGGTGAAGAAGGCGTGGCATTGATGGCGATCACCACCGGATGCTTTGTACCAGTGGCAAACGGTTTTGCTGTGTGGGCCTTGGCCAAAAATTCTGAATCTCATATTTTCAAGGAGCTCTTAAAGAATCCTTTGATCATCGCGACCACCTTAGGATTGATCAGCAATGTTCTGGGCTTAAAACTTCCTGAGCCAATTGCTCTTGGCATGTCACGCTTAGGCGCTGCATCGATTGGCTTAGGCCTTCTCACGGTTGGATCTGGCTTGATGTGGATCCAGAGCAAAAAAGATGGTGCGCTGATTGCTTATTGGAGTGCGATCAAATTGTTGGCCATGCCTGCTGTGGCACTTATTCTGGGTCGCTACATGGGCTTGTCTCAAGCGCAGTTGAACAGCGTGGTTCTATTTGCCGCCATGCCAACAGCAACAACAGCCTACGTTTTAGCCAATCGCATGGGTGGTGATGGAGCTTTGGTAGCAGTGTGTATTTCAATCATGACCATTGCTGCTGCAGTCACATTACCGCTGTGGCTTCTGCTGCTTTAATGATATTGCGTTTGATTCATTGTTAAATCATTGCGGATCATAGACATCTCATCGATAAACAATTGGCTCAATGGTCAAGGAAACACCAAATGTTTCTTTAACTTTTTGCGCAATGGCATCTGCCAAGCCAAGTAATTCAAGCCCCGTGCCACCGCCATGATGGATCAAGACCAAAGCTTGCTTTTCATAAACACCCACATGGCCGTGACGCTGACCTTTGAAGCCACACTGATCAATCAGCCAACCAGCCGCTAATTTCCAGTCGCCCTCAAGATTACTTGCATCAGTTGGGTGGCTCACCAACAATGGAAACTCTTGCTTTAATTTAAAGTGCTGCTGATGACTCACAACAGGGTTGTGGAAAAAACTGCCTGCGTTACCAATCACTTGAGGATCTGGCAACTTCGCTTGACGAATCGAGCAAACTTTTTCAAAGATGTCTTTAGCTGAAACTTTTACTTGATTTTGGAAGGCCTTATTCAGCTCTGCATAAGAAAGGTTGGCCTTCCATTCTTTGGCGAGCGCAAAACAAACTGAGACAACCACGTAACGTCCTGGCTGCTTTTTAAAAATACTGTTTCTGTATGAAAAATCACATTGCTCTTTAGATAATTTGATGAACTTATTGCTCAAAGTATCAAAAGCGCAAAGGCTGTCAAACACTTGGGCTAATTCCAAACCATAAGCGCCAATATTTTGAATCGGTGCAGCCCCCACCGTCCCGGGAATCAGGGCTAAATTCTCAAGCCCGTCGTAGTTATTTTCTAAAGACCAACGCACCAGCTCATGCCACGATTCCCCTGCCATCGCTTCAATATAAAAATGCGTGGCGGTTTCTCTTAATAATTGGCGCCCTTTGATTTCCATCAAACCGGTATAGCCGACTAAATCTTTAGCAAGCACCAAATTACTGCCACCACCAAAGATTTGCCAAGGGGCATTGTCTTTTTGGGCTTTTTGAATCAACTCAGACACATCCACAACTTCGGTCAAATGGACCAAATATTGGGCAGAGACATCAAAACCAAAGGTATTGTGTTCGCGTAATGTGGCATTTAATTCAATCTTCATGCCACAATCTTAACTGTGATTAACTTTTCAATTGATTTTTAGGTGACCCATGCCCTCATTTGACGTTGTATGTGAACCAGACATGATTGAAGTAAAAAATGCTCTGGAACAAGCCAATAAAGAAATTTCTACGCGTTTTGACTTCAAAGGCTCTGATGCCAGAATTGAACACAAAGGTGAAGAACTCACTCTTTTTGGTGACGATGACTTTAAGTTACGACAAGTGCGTGATGTACTTTTGGCCAAATTAGCCAAGCGCAATGTCGATGTGCGCTTTCTAAAGGACGGTAAGCTTGAAAAGATTTCAGGCGACAAGCTCAAGCAAATTGTTGAAATCCAAAAAGGTATCAGCACAGAACTTGCTAAAAAGATTGTTCGCATCATCAAAGACAGCAAAATCAAAGTTCAAGCAAGTATTCAAGGGGATGCTGTGCGCGTCACAGGCGCTAAGAGAGATGATCTTCAAACAACCATGGCGATGCTTCGCAAGGACGTTGAAGAGGCGCCACTGAACTTCAATAACTTTAGAGACTAATCCAGTAATGCTCGTTTAGTTGTCACTGTTGAGCTTCATTGGCAACCCTATAAAAAACCTCTTGGTCTATTCAACCAAGAGGTTTTTATTTGAAACTAACTCGAGTTAAAAACTCAAAACTTTGAGCTAAGTGCTCAGCGCTTAAAACTTAAGCAAAGTTCTTTGCTACGAAGTCCCAGTTAACCAAGTTCCAGAATGCCTCAACGTATTTTGGACGGGCATTGCGGTAGTCAACGTAGTAAGCGTGCTCCCAAACATCACATGTCAACAAAGGCTTGGCATCTGTTGTCAAAGGTGTTGCAGCATTGCTGGTTGAAACCAAATCAAGGGTACCGTCTGACTTCTTCACCAACCAAGCCCAACCTGAACCAAATGTACCAACCGCACACTTTGTGAACTCTTCTTTGAATTTATCAAAAGAACCAAATTTTGCATTGATGGCATCAGCCAAGGCGCCTGTTGGAGCACCACCACCGTTTGGCTTCAAACCCATCCAGTAAAAAGTGTGGTTCCACACTTGAGCAGAATTATTGAACACACCACCTGACGATTTTTTCACGATGTCTTCTAGGCCCATTGATTCAAATTCTGTGCCCTTGATCAAGTTATTCAAGTTGGTGGCATAGGTTTGGTGATGCTTACCGTAATGGAATTCCAATGTTTCTTTAGAAATGTGTGGTGCCAATGCATCTAGTGCATAAGGTAACTGCGGCAATGTGTGTTCCATAAAATCTCCTGTTGATCTTTGAGTGATGTGACTGAACTAAAACGCTATTCTATTCTTTTGAAATTGTTTTTGCCGAAAGGCTCACTTTTGATATTTCAATCTGAGCGCTGCCCAAGGCCAAATGAACATCCACTTGATCGCCTTGATTGATAGCCTTTGGGTCACGCACGGCCTGGCCCTGATGATTCAAAAGAACCGCATACCCTCTGTCCAAGGTTCTTTGTGGACTCAAAAGCTCCAGATGACTCACCCAACTACGGTGTTTTTCTGAATAAGCTTGGATTCTGACTTGCCAGGATTGATCCAAGCGCATCGTCAATTGCTCAATCTTTTCTTTCATGCGATCAGCATTTGGCAATGCATGAGAAAGCCTCAAAGACAATTGATCTAAAC
>JBFZCN010000091.1:0-4180 GCA_041307985.1 Burkholderiales bacterium | reverse complement strand
CTTCACGACGAGTGCCTGACTTATTCAAATTGATCGCTGGGTACACGCGGCGCTCAGCAAGACGGCGCTCCAAATGTACTTCCATATTGCCCGTACCTTTGAACTCTTCGTAAATCAAGTCGTCCATGCGGCTGCCTGTTTCAATCAAGGCTGTTGCAATGATGGTCAAAGAACCACCTTCTTCAATATTTCTGGCTGCACCAAAGAAACGCTTCGGTCTTTGTAGAGCATTCGCGTCCACACCACCGGATAAAACCTTGCCTGATGAAGGCACAACCGTGTTGTAAGCGCGAGCTAGTCGAGTGATTGAGTCCAATAAGATGATCACATCACGCTTCATTTCAACCAAGCGTTTGGCTTTTTCAATCACCATCTCGGCAACTTGAACGTGACGCACGGCAGGCTCATCAAAAGTTGAGGCAACAACCTCACCTTTAACAGAACGTTGCATTTCAGTCACTTCTTCTGGACGCTCGTCGACTAACAGAACAATTAAAACTGCTTCTGGGTGATTGGCTGAAATAGCGTGAGCAATGTGCTGCATCATCACTGTCTTACCAGACTTGGGTGACGCTACTAGTAGGGCACGTTGACCAAAACCAACCGGGGCGATCATGTCGATGATTCGACCAGTGAGATTCTCTTCAGCCTTGATATCGCGCTCAAGAAGCATCGGACGATCTGGGTGAAGGGGCGTTAAGTTTTCAAACATGATGCGGTTTTTAAGCGCCTCAGGAACAATGCCATTGATCTTGTCTACTTTGACCAAGGCAAAGTAACGCTCACCTTCTTTAGGTGTTCTAACTTCACCCTCTACAGCATCACCGGTGTGTAAGTTAAAGCGGCGAATCTGCGCTGGAGAGATATAAATGTCATCGGTAGAAGCCATGTAAGAGGCTTCAGGAGAGCGGAGAAAGCCAAAGCCATCAGGCAGAACTTCTAAAACGCCATCACCGAAGATGGTCTCACCACCTTTGGCGCGTTTTTTAAGAATTGCAAACATCAACTCTTGCTTGCGCATGCGTTGGGTGTTTTCAATTTCTAGGCCAGTGGCCATTTCAAGAAGGGCGGATACGTGTAGTGCTTTAAGTTCGGTGAGATGCATGTGTGTGGAGTTAGGCTAAGGCCTCAAAGAAAAAACAAGATTTTGGAATATTTGATTAGAACAGGACGTTCTATCTGTTGTTGGGTGTCATTCTACACCCTAAATTAAAAAAGAGCAAAAAAAGTGTTCAAGAAGAATGAGGAGCTCTTTAGGTGAGCTCCTCAAAGATCAACATTTAGATATGGCTATCCAAAAATGCAGTCAACTGAGACTTAGACAAAGCGCCAACCTTTTGAGCTGCTACCGCGCCATTTTTGAACAAAATCAATGTTGGAATACCGCGAATACCAAACTGAGCTGGAATGCCTTGGTTTTCATCAACGTTCATTTTTGCAATCTGTACCTTGTCGCCATACTCTTTAGCAACTTCCTCAAGGATTGGGCCAATCATTTTGCAAGGACCGCACCATTCAGCCCAAAAGTCGAGCAACACTGGTTTATCAGACTTCATCACATCTTGGTCAAAAGATGCGTCACTCACGTATTTAATTGCGTCACTCATAAGAGTCCTTTGGCGTTAATTGTTTTATTTATGATTGGTTGTAAATCTGAATTTTTGATAATTCACCAATAACAAGCAATATATTATCAATAAGTGCTTCTTTGTGCATACTTCTACTTTAATGCCATATTTCAAACACCACCTTTTAAGCCCAGATGAGCAGGTATTAATTACCCTGGCTGATCTCATCTGGACCGTGACCAAGGAGGAGCAGCGCAGTCCGCTGGTGATTTTGAGCACATCAGGACCTGCGTACAGCTTGAGACAGACTCTTGAAAAGCGTCGACCATCTGATTTGCCTTCAAATTTAGTGTTTTTACCCAGAGTCTTGGGTTTGGCTCAATGGTTAAAGGAAACACCTGGTTTAAAAGCAGAAGGTATTCAGAAAACAGATTTAGAGCGCTGGTATGAGGTGTACCGAGCTTTAAGCGATAGGCCGCAGTTAAGTTCTTTGTTGATGGACAGTTCCGATGCTTCCAAATGGTCATTGGCTAAGAAAATCATTGAGGTGTGCGATTTACTATCAGATGCCACCTTGGGTGTTTTTGATGGTGTGCTTGAGTCTGCTCTGAGTGATGCCATTGCAGAGGTGTATCAAGGGGCATCAAAACAGATTGTTGAGGTTGAAGCGCGCATCGTGTTGGCATTTTGGGAGAATTTGAGCAGTGCTCAAGATCCCGTGGTGAGACAGAGGCGAGCAATGGGTTTAAGGATTGCACAAATCAAGCAAGCGATGTCTGATCCCAAGCAAGCTCTTAATGAACCTCCGATTATTTTCATTCAAACCGCACAAGCCAGTCCTGGTTTTGAAAAAGCGCTTGAGCAAGTTTGGCAGGCTCACGCATCAATAACAGCGTTTCATCATTGCTCTTTGGATTATTCAAAAGTTGCACTTTGGCCCGAGTGCTTGAGTGAGGTTGACGATCAAAAAGGAGCGGTTCAAAAAAATCGCGATCACTTTTTTGTTTCACCCCAGCAGATATCTCAAAGCGATCATCTTATTTTCAAAGCCCAAGGCTTTGAGGATGCTGCCTGGCAGGGCGCTGGTGCGATAGAGAAATTCTTGCAAGACGGACATCAGCACATCGCATTGATTGCGCAGGACCGTCTGGTTGCTCGAAGAATGAGGGCGTTGCTCGCAAGATTCGGAGGTGGTTTATCAGTTCATGATGAAACTGGCTGGAAGCTATCGACCACCAGAGCAGCTGCATCTGTGATGTCTTGGATGGATGTGATTCGTCATCCGGCGGGTCCATCCTCTATTGAATTAATCGATTTTCTAAAAAATCCGTACATCGATTGGTCAGTGTTTGGAATTGCTCATGATCAAGCTTCTGATTGCTTGAGCTTCTTGGAGCAACGTTTGATTGAGGCAGATGTCAGAGGATCTTGGTCTGGTTTTATCTTGGCTTTGGGCTCTGATAATGATGAAACAAATTCTTTGGTCAGCATCATTCGACAGCTAAAAAACCAAAGTTATCGCTGGCAATCAGCATCCAACTCTTGCCTTGCTTGGTTGGATTTACTTGAGCAAGATTTGCTTGATTTAGGAATGTCTGCGTCATTAAGCAAAGACATTGCTGGTCAGCAATTGCTGGCATCACTGTCGCCCATGAGGCTACTGAATCAACATTCGATGAAACAGTCAGAATGGCTATCTTTATTAAGTTCGATGCTTGAAGACGCCAGTTATATTGAGAGCAATCCGCGACAGAGTGCCAGCGTCACAATCTTGCCTTTGAGCGCCACACGCTTGCGACGATTTGATGCATGGGTTATGGTCGGGTGTGATGACACCCAACTGCCATCACTGTCAGACAGTCCGATGTTTTTATCAGCACAACTTAAAAAGTTATTGGGCTGCAAAACTCAGGAAGCTGAGTTTATTCAGCAAGCGATGGATTTATCTCAACTGATGACGTCTCATCAACACTGGCGAATGATTTGGCAGTCAGTGGGCGCCACTGGTGAACCAAGACAACCATCACCATGGTTACAAAGACTCTATGTCAATCATGCGGAATTATTAAAAGACAAGCTTGAAGTGTCGTCTACCTCCTATGAGTCGATGCCCGTCGGCCAGCCAAAACCAAGTTTGCCCAATGACTTTGTCAAACCAGTAAGCATCAGCCCAAGTGCCTATCGAGCTTTAAGAGAATGCCCTTACCGTTATTACGTGACCAGATTGTTGGGGCTCAAAGAGCGAAGTAGTTTGGATGTCGAGGTTGATTTGAGCTTGGTAGGAAAAACGCTTCACGCTGCTTTGTATGATTTTTATCATGGGCTAAAAACTCAAGCACTTGAAACAGATAATGTTTACGAGCGCACCAAATTATTAAAACAACGTTTGTACGCTATTTCTCATAAACACTTCAAACCTTTACTTGAAGTAGATGGTCGATGGTTGGCCGCTTGGATCGAGTGGGAGACTTTGATTCCATCATGGATTGATTGGCACGTTCAACGAGAGCAATCTGGATGGGTGTTTCATGACGGTGAAAAACAAGTTGGATTTGATTTGCAGACTCGTTTTGGCGAAATACGGGTATCGGGGGTTGTTGATCGTTTAGACA
>JBFZCN010000090.1:0-4301 GCA_041307985.1 Burkholderiales bacterium | reverse complement strand
GCCAATAAACAAACATCTTTTAGTGCAACAGCGGAACCGAAAGTAGGTAAAGGTTTTTCTTCAGCCATCAACTCAATGATGGCCAATGCGCCACGCAAAGCATCCGCTTTACTCAATTGGTATGGTGCGACTGTTTGTAAATCTTGAGAAATAACCCCGACGTACTGCTCGGCTTGGTATTGATATGCGGCCAACTTCATGCTGTCTCCATTTTTTCAAATGCTTCGGGGATATCCGCCTCGAAAGTCATCTTTTCTTCTGTTTTAGGATGAATGAATGATAAATGTCTTGCATGAAGCAATAGTCTCTTCGGTTTCAGTACTTTATCCAATTCTTGATCGCCGTACTTGTCGTCACCCAAAATAGGATGGCCGTAGGTTTGTAAATGCACCCGAATTTGATGGGTGCGGCCCGTTTTAAGCTGTGCCTCAACCAAACTGCACAAGCCATCACGATAATTTGCTTTGACCCGGATATTGGTATGGCTTGGCTGACCGCCATCTGTGGCAACCCTGACCCGACGCTCCCCATTGGGAAGCAAGTATTTAAGCAATGGGTATTTGAGTGGAATTGACTTGGCACTGACCGGTAATTGGCCATGCACTATTAATAAGTAGCGTTTTTCCATCTTCCCCTCACGTATTTGCTCGTGAAGATGGACCAAAGCGCTGCGTTTTTTGGCCAACATCAAAATGCCAGAAGTATCTCGATCCAGACGATGGACCAATTCTAGGAATTTAGCGTCTGGTCTTTGGGCCCGCATGGCCTCGATCAAGCCCAAAGAGACCCCTGAACCGCCATGCACAGCAATGCCGGATGGCTTATTTACCACTAAAATGCTGTCATCTTCGTGCAAAATTATAATTTCTGCATTTATCTTCTTCGAAATGAAGTCATTGGTCGGAGCTTTTACCTCGGAAACGCGCAAAGGCGGCAGGCGTAAAACATCCCCTTCTTGGATTTTTTGGCTGGCATCAGCCCTTTTTTTATTTACCCGAACCTCACCAGAGCGAATAATTCGGTAAATATGGGTCTTTGGCACCCCTTTTGCCATGCGAAACAGGAAATTATCTAGCCTTTGGCCAGCTTCCTCAAATAAAACAATGTGTTGGGTTACCGAATTACTGTTCATATGACATATAATGACCTATCTTGCTGCGCAACATCAAATTTATGGTTTGCATGGTAGCGCCCCAAGCTGGGTCTGAAATAGCCAAAAATATTTCCAGGGTTCGCCTCTCCCCTGATGTAATGAGACGCAAAGTTGGCTGGCATAGTGCCGCGAACTGCGAAACTGAAAAAAGAATTTAAGCGCACGCTGACCCACAAAGAAGAATAAGTCAGCGAGTGTAGTGAAGTTTGTCATCACAGAGATTGCCTCGCGCAATCCCTTCAATTCCGTTTCGCTCACCGCGATGGCTGCCTGGCTGCAGGACGGAGATTTAAATGAAACGAATGTTATTTAACGCTACCCAGCAAGAAGAGCTGCGCGTAGCCATTGTTGATGGTCAAAAACTGATCGACATTGATATTGAAACAACTGGACGTGAACAACGTAAAGGCAATATCTACAAAGGCGTGATCACACGCATTGAACCCTCATTAGAAGCTTGCTTTGTGAACTACGGTGAAGAGCGTCACGGCTTCTTACCTTTCAAAGAAGTTTCAAGAGCTTATTTCAAGGACGGTATTGACGTTCGCTCTGCAGGCATCAAAGATGCTTTGCGCGAAGGACAAGAAATCATTGTTCAGGTGGAAAAGGAAGAGCGCGGCAACAAAGGTGCTGCCCTCACCAGCTTCATCTCTTTGGCTGGTCGTTATTTGGTTTTAATGCCAAATAATCCAAGAGGTGGCGGTGTTTCTCGTCGCATTGAAGGCGAAGACCGCACTGAATTACGTGAGGCCATGGGCCAACTAACGGTTCCAGATGGCATGAGCATCATCGCCAGAACTGCCGGAATTGGCAGAAGTGCCGAAGAACTGCAATGGGATTTGAGTTACTTGATGCAGCTTTGGACGGCCATTGATGACGCTGCCAGCGGCAACAAGGCTCCTCTATTGATTTATTTAGAGTCGAGCTTGGTGATCAGAGCCATCAGAGACTACTTCCAGCCTGACATCGGTGAAATCCTCATCGACACAGACGAAATTTACGAACAAGCCAGCTCATTCATGTCCGTGGTGATGCCTGACAACATGTCACGCGTCAAACGCTACCATGACGATGTGCCATTGTTCTCACGTTTTCAAATTGAACACCAAATTGAAACCGCTTACTCTCGCACCGTGACCCTACCATCTGGTGGTGCGATCGTGATTGACCATACAGAAGCTTTGGTTTCTGTGGACGTGAACTCTGCTCGCTCAACTCGTGGTTCAGACATCGAAGAAACAGCGGCCAGAACAAACTTAGAAGCTGCTGACGAATTGGCTCGCCAAATGCGTTTGCGCGACTTGGGTGGTTTGATCGTGATCGACTTCATCGACATGGAGTCTTCAAAGAATCAAAAAGATGTTGAGCAACGTCTGAAAGACGCATTGCGTCATGACCGTGCTCGTGTTCAGATGGGCAAGATCTCACGCTTTGGTCTTTTAGAACTATCACGCCAACGCTTGCGCCCTGCATTATCAGAAAGTAGCAACGTCACTTGTCCACGCTGTAATGGCACAGGCCATATCCGTGACACAGAGTCTTCAGCACTACAAGTTCTTCGCATCATTCAAGAAGAAGCGATGAAAGAAAATACAGCGGCGATTCACTGTCAGGTACCTGTGGATGTTGCAGCATTCTTGCTCAACGAGAAACGTGCTGAAGTGATCAAGATCGAAAGTCGTTTCAAAGTGAATGTTTTGCTATTGCCAAATAAGCACTTAGAGACTCCTCATTACAAGCTTGAGCGCTTGCGCCATGATGATCCTCGTTTAGATGATCCAAAAGCAAGCTATGCGATGGCTGAAGAGGCCAGCAAGGAACTTGAATCTGACACCATCTTGAATCGCAAAGCCGAAGAAGCCAAGCCACGTCAAGAAGCTGCTGTTAAAGGTGTAAGACCAAGCCAGCCTGCCCCGGCCAGTGTGCCACGCGCAGAGCGCAAAGTGGCTGGTGAGAAGCAATCTTCTGGCGGCTTGATTGGTTTTATCAAGAAGCTTTTTGGCGGCACAGAAGAAGTTAAATCTAGCGACAAACGTCCAAGCAATGGTCGTGGTCGTGGTGAAGCCGGTGATCGCAATGGTGATCGTAACAACCGCAATCGCAACAACCGCAATCGCAACAACCGCAACAAGAATGAAGCGGGCGAGCGCAATCCAACGCCACGCGATGGTGAAGAAAAAGCTGACAACAAAGAGGCACGTCAAACAAACCAACGCAATGGTCGCAATCAGCAGCGTCAAAATAAACCTGAAGACACTCAAGATGTGAAAACAGATCAAGCAAAAGATTTGTTGACTCACTCTGAAGTTCCTCAGAATAGTGAAGCTGGTGATGGTGATGAGCCCCGTCGTGGTCGCAACCGTCGTGGTCGCAACCGTGGTCGCGATCGTACAGACCGTCCAGAAAACACTCAAGATGCCAACGTTGATCGTTCAGATAGTTCGAATACTTCAGCATCAGCAACAACAGTTGCGGTTGCTGCGGTAGCGGCAGCAGTGACTTCTTCTGATGCTCATGCTTCAACTGAAGAGTTCAGTAATTTCTCTATGAACACTGAGACTGCAAGTCCCGCTCCAGTTGCTCCAGCGGCCCCAGTATTTGTAGCTGAAGTATCACCAGCACCAGCCGTTGTTGCACCTGCAGTAGTTGCACCAGCAGCTGTTTCTGTTGAAGCTCCAGTAGCCGCGGCTACTCCAGCTCCTGCTCCATTACCTAAAGTTGATTTTCAGCCATTACAAACATCTGAACTGACGTCAGTGATTGAATCCGCTGGAATGGTATGGGTGAACACAGACAACCAGAAATTAGAAGAAGTTCGTGTGCAAATTGCTGCTGAGCCGTTAGCCTCACACCCGCCACGTGAGCCAAAGCCACCTGTTGAAGTTTCAACAGGTCCGATGGTTTTGGTTGAAACTGGCGGAAAAGAACAAACCATCGAAAAGTGAACTTAGTTCTACAATGAGTCTTATGTCAGAAAGAGTCATACCCCTCATTGATGAGCGCCAAAGAAAAATCGACAGTCATGTTCCGGTCATCCCGGAACAGCTGTTGAGCCCCAGCGGCTTGCTCGCCGACACCCGTGGGCGACGACTTCATGATTTAAGAATTTCAGTCACCGACCGCTGTAACTTTCGGTGCACTTATTGCA
>JBFZCN010000089.1:0-2510 GCA_041307985.1 Burkholderiales bacterium | reverse complement strand
CTGTTAGCAGTTGGGTTTTCAGCAGTGATTGGCATTTTCTTTGGCTACTATCCGGCTCGCAAAGCCTCAGCGCTACAGCCAATACAGGCTTTGAGATACGAGTAAGTCTTTAAAAAAGTCGGCCAATCACAGGTCTTTGTGGCAGATTTATTGTTTATCATCACGCCATGGATATCTATTTAATTCTTAAAGCAGTCATCTTGGGCTTGGTAGAGGGTTTTACTGAGTTTTTGCCGATTTCCTCTACTGGTCATTTGATCTTGGTGGCTGATTTATTGGATTTCAATGATGAAAAAAGCAAGGCTTTTAACGTCATCATTCAGTTTGGCGCGATTTTGGCAGTTTGTTGGGAGTACCGCCAAAAACTCACCAGCGTGGTCACTGGTATTGCTTCAAGAAGAGCATCACAACGTTTTGCCGTGAATGTCATCATTGCCACGATTCCAGCGATTATCTTGGCCTTGTTGTTTGGTGAATATATTAAGGACGTTTTATTTTCCCCGATTCCTGTTGCCACGGCTCTTATTGTGGGTGGCTTCATTATTTTTTGGGCGGAGGCTCGTCAAAGAAAACTAGAATCTGATAGTAGTGATGGGGTGTTGATTTCTCGGGACATTGATGGTGTGGATGATCTCAATTGGCGCGATGCATTGAAGATTGGTTTGGCGCAATGCGCGGCTTTGATTCCAGGAACTTCCCGCTCAGGTGCCACCATCATTGGCGGCATGTTGTTTGGTTTGCCAAGAAAAGTTGCCACAGAGTTTTCTTTCTTCTTGGCTATTCCAGTCATTGCAGGTGCAACACTCTACGAGCTAATCAAGTTGCGTCACGTTCTAGGAGATACCTCTTGGAGTACCTTCGGACCTGTTTTAGGAATTGGTTTCGCCGTCTCTTTTGTATCTGCCTTTGTATGCATCCGCTGGCTAATACGTTATGTGGCCACCCATGACTTCAGGATTTTTGCTTGGTACCGAATTATTTTTGGAGTTTTGGTTTTGCTTACTGCTTGGACAGGTGTTGTGCAGTGGTCGCATTAATTTGATTTGAAGTCACGCTTGGACTTGAGCGAAGCTGATTTGATTGTGAGTCTTTGATTTTGCGATTGGCTTGGAACATCGTGCCTTCAATCACAGCACCACTTTCGATCGTGAACGCTTCAGCACTGATATCTCCGTGAACCGCCGCACAATTAGATAGCACAATTAATTCTTTGGCATAAATATTCCCGACCACTTTGCCAGCGATATAAGCTTTATTGCAGTGAATGTTACCTGTGACAACTCCACTTGGACCAACCGCAATCGAGCAGGGGTATTTATCTGCCGGCTCTATATTACCGAATACTTTGCCGTCAATGCGCAGGCTGTCATGCACGGTGATTCGACCATGTATAACTGAGCTTTTACCTACCAAGGTATCAAAGCTCTCCATTCCTTCAGTGCGCGGTTTTTTCTTTTTAAACAAAATAGGCTAAATATCTGATAATTCTCATAAGTATAAATGATTAGCTCTAAGGTGAACAGGGTTATTACTAGGAATCTTGAATGTTTTTGAGAGTTTGCCTCGATATGGAAGGCCTGACAGCTCGGGAGATTAAAATAATCCCATGTCAGAAAAGAATTCAGAATCCCCCCGTTTAGATCAATCCTTTGAGCAAGCTAAAGAGACATCTGGTTCAAACTCTGAGCATTACTTGCATCGTATCAAGTCATTTGTTTTGCGCACAGGGCGTTTGACCCCCGGTCAAGCTCGTGCAATTGAAATCTTGGGCCCTGAATTTTTATTAGCCTTCACTGCTCAAGCAATTGATTGGGGTAAAAGTTTTAACCCTAACCATGCTGATCCTTCTCAGCAAGCTGATTCAAATATGACACCAAGACCCAAAATCCTTGAAATAGGTTTTGGTATGGGGGAGACCACCGCCAAGATCGCCGCAGCCAGACCGACTGATGATTTTCTGGCAATTGAGGTTCATGAGCCAGGAGTGGGCGCATTGCTGAAGTTAATAGGTGAGCAAGGGCTCACTAATTTAAGACTCATGCGCCATGATGCGGTAGAAGTTGTTGAAAACATGATTCCAACATCTTTTTTAGATGGCGTTCATGTTTACTTTCCAGACCCTTGGCATAAAAAACGTCACAACAAGCGTCGTTTGATTCAGTCGGAATTCGTATCACTATTAAGTAGCAGGATTAAATCAGGCGGCTATTGGCACTTGGCCACCGATTGGCAAGAATATGCTGAGCAGATGATGGAAGTATTATCTGCAGAGCCTACCCTGGTAAATACTGGTGACCTAGCCGGTGGGTACGCAGAACGTCCGAGTTATCGCCCAGTGACCAAGTGTGAGAACCGAGGTATTCGTCTTGGGCATGGAGTTTGGGATTTGGTGTTCAAGAAACTATAAAAATCTTGTTTCTAATTATTTGCTGAGCTTGAGCTAAAACTAGAACTAGAACTAAAGCCCCAGGCAAACGTACTTCATTTCTAAGTACTCATCCATTCCCCAG
>JBFZCN010000088.1:0-4517 GCA_041307985.1 Burkholderiales bacterium | reverse complement strand
CTGAGTACCTCGATATCGAATTTGAACGTGGTGATGCAGTGGCCATTAACGGTAAACGTTATAAAGCCCATGAAATGCTCGCAGAACTAAACAAAATTGGTGGCAAGCATGGCGTAGGACGGTTGGACCTTGTTGAAAACCGCTATGTTGGTATGAAGAGCCGTGGCTGCTACGAAACTCCTGGCGGCACAATTCTTTTGAAGGCTCACAGAGGTATCGAGAGCATCACTTTGGATCGTGAAGTGGCTCATTTGAAAGATGATTTGATGCCGCGTTACGCCAGCATGATTTACAACGGATATTGGTGGGCGCCAGAGCGTGTGGCGATTCAGACATTGATTGACCACACTCAGCAAAGCGTGAGTGGCTTTGTGCGTGTGAAGTTGTACAAAGGCTCTGTCACCGTGGTTGCGCGTGATTCTAAAAATACCTTATTTGATCAAAACATTGCAACGTTTGAAGATGACGATGGCGCCTACAACCAAGCCGATGCTGGTGGATTCATTAAATTAAATGCCTTACGCATGCGCATTGCTGCCAATGCTCGTCGCAAGCGCGGTTCTTAATAGCTAACAAGATCAAAGGGCTAGACATGCAATTCGAACAAGTAACAGTTAACAAAAAAGCCAACGTTTTCTTTGACGGTAAATGTGTCTCTCACACAGTGACTTTGCCAAGTGGCGAGCGCAAGTCTGTTGGGGTGATTTTGCCAAGCACCTTGCGCTTTGACTTAACAACCAAGGAAGTGATGGAAGTGGTTGATGGAACAGCTCACGTGAGCATCAACGGTGCTCCAGAGCAAGCTTTTACTGCTGGTCAATCATGGACTGTTGAGGCGGGTGCTTACTTTGTGATCCGTGCTGAACAGCCGGTTCATTACGTTTGTCACTTCGGTTAAAAGCTAGTTAACCGATTAATTCTTGGGCAGGCCAGTGATGGTGTGCCCAGGAAGAACCCCTTTCTTACTGAACCATCCCTGGTTCATTTCCAAAGCAAAGCGAACGGGTTTTGTAGGGCAATGATTATCTTCAGTCATTGCTTTCATTTCTAAAATATTCACAATCTTTCCGTCATCTGCAATGAAAGCAATGGCCAAAGGAATTTTTGTGTTCTTCATCCAAAAGCAATGAATCGCGCTTTGCTCAAAAATAAACAGCATGCCATCATCAGCAGGCATATAGGTGCGATGCATGAGGCCTAATTGACGCACCTTTTCTGTTTTTGCCACTTCTGCTTGGATTTTGTAGAGACCCGCGTACAGATTAATTGTAGGGCCTTGCTGAGCAATGGCAGCAGAGCTAAAAACAAAGAACGCAAAGACGGCGGTGATGAGTTTCTGGGAAGTGACGAGTTTTTGCAGCATTACCAAGAAACCCCTGAAAATTTATTGAATATGTTCATCATACTTTAATGAGATTGATCAAAATAAAGCTTCAGCAAAAACTTCAGTAAATACCTGGATTTAATGTAATTTTATTTCGAAATAAATGCCAAAAATAGGGCTTCCCCTCAATTTGAAACTTATGTTTAGAATAGGGCATATGACTCGAAAACCTAAAACAGCCAACCCGATAGATTTCCCTGCTTTTCAGGAGGATCAGGCCACGGTGATGGATCGCCAATCTGAGCGTGTTCAGCCACCTAAGATGTTTCGAGTTGTTTTATTGAATGATGATTTCACTCCCATGGAGTTTGTGGTGATGGTGATTCAAGAATATTTTCATCATGATCAAGAGCGCGCCACTCGCATCATGTTACAAGTACACCTAGAGGGCAAAGGGATTTGTGGTGTATATACTAAAGATGTCGCTTTAACCAAAGTTCAACAAGTTGTAGACAGAGCCCGAGAGTCTGGGCACCCATTGCAGTGCACTATGGAGGAAGCATGATTGCTCAAGAGTTAGAAGTTACCTTACATATGGCATTTGTGGACGCTAGAGCGTCAAGACATGAATTCATAACAGTTGAACATTTATTGTGTGGCTTGCTCGACAATGCCACGGCGGCAGATGTACTGAAAGCCTGCGCAGTCAATATTGATGACCTAAAAAGTAATTTAAAAAACTTCATCAATGACAACACACCAATCGTGCCTGGGTCAGATGATGTTGATACTCAACCAACTCTGGGGTTCCAAAGAGTGATTCAGCGCGCCATCATGCACGTGCAATCTACCTCTAATGGCAAAAAAGAAGTGACGGGCGCCAATGTATTGGTGGCTATTTTTGGTGAAAAAGATTCACACGCTGTTTACTATCTCCAGCAACAAGGGGTGACACGTCTTGATATCGTCAATTACATCAGTCATGGCATCAGAAAAGATCAGGTAGATGCTCCAAAAGCAAGCGAGCCCAGTGCTGAGGGTGAAGATGCTAGTGGTGCTGGCAAAGACAGCCCGCTTGAGCAATACACGCAAAATCTGAACGTATTAGCGAAGCAGGGGCGCATTGATCCATTGATCGGTCGTGAGGGTGAAGTTGAAAGAGTGATTCAGATTTTATGTCGCCGCAGAAAAAATAACCCTCTGTTAGTGGGTGAGGCTGGCGTGGGTAAAACCGCGATTGCTGAAGGCTTGGCTTGGAGAATCACCCAAAATGATGTGCCAGAGGTGTTGGCCAAAGCCACGGTGTATTCATTGGATATGGGCGCTTTGTTGGCGGGTACAAAGTACCGCGGTGACTTTGAGCAACGTCTGAAAGGTGTTTTAAAGAACCTGAAAGACAATCCAGATGCCATTTTGTTCATCGATGAAATTCATACGCTGATTGGTGCTGGTGCAGCATCAGGTGGCACATTGGATGCCAGCAATCTATTAAAGCCAGCTTTATCGAGTGGGCAAATGAAATGTATTGGCGCAACCACCTTTAATGAGTACCGCGGTATTTTCGAAAAAGATGCAGCGCTTTCAAGACGTTTCCAAAAGGTCGATGTTTTAGAGCCATCCGTTGATCAAACGGTGCAGATTTTGCGCGGCCTTAAATCAAAGTTCGAAGAGCATCACGGTGTTAAATATGCTCAAGCAGCTCTGACGGCTGCCGCAGAATTATCTGCACGTTATATCAATGACAGACATCTTCCAGATAAGGCGATTGATGTGATCGATGAGGCTGGAGCTGCGCAACGCATCTTGCCAAAATCAAAACAAAAGAAAACAATTGGCCGTCAAGAGGTTGAAGACATTGTGGCGAAGATTGCACGCATTCCGCCGCAGTCAGTCTCTGTGGATGATCGCAGTAAGTTACAAACCCTCGACCGTGATTTAAAGAGTGTTGTGTTTGGTCAGGAGCCTGCCATTGAAGCATTGGCAGCGGCCATCAAAATGTCGAGAGCTGGTTTGGGCAAAGATGACAAACCAATTGGTTCATTCTTGTTCTCTGGTCCAACCGGGGTAGGTAAAACTGAGGTGGCCAAGCAATTGGCCTTCATCATGGGCATTGAGTTAGTTCGTTTTGACATGTCTGAGTACATGGAGCGCCATGCAGTGAGTCGCATGATTGGGGCGCCTCCAGGATATGTTGGCTTTGATCAGGGTGGTTTGTTGACTGAAGCAGTCAACAAGAAGCCTCATTGCGTCTTATTGCTTGATGAGATTGAAAAAGCGCACCCAGATATTTTCAATATCCTGTTACAAGTGATGGACCATGGCACATTGACAGACAACAATGGCCGTAAAGCAGACTTCAGAAATGTCATCATCATCATGACCACCAACGCTGGCGCAGAAGCGATGCAGAAATCCACCATTGGATTCACGACCGTGCGTCAAGCAGGCGATGAAATGGGCGACATCAAACGCACCTTCACACCAGAGTTCCGCAATCGCTTAGATGCTATCGTTGGCTTCAAGGCTTTGGATGAAAGTATTATTTTGCGTGTGGTTGATAAGTTCTTGATGCAACTTGAAGAGCAGTTACACGAGAAGAAAGTGGATGCAAGTTTCACTGAAAACTTGAGAACTTATTTGGCCAAGCATGGCTTTGACCCATTGATGGGCGCAAGACCAATGCAAAGACTCATTCAGGACTTAGTGCGCAAAGCGCTTGCAGATGAGTTGCTATTTGGTAAGTTGGTTCATGGCGGCCATGTAGTTGTGGATGTGGATGCCGATGAGAAAATCATTCTTGATTTTGAAGCGCCTGTTCGACCTGCCGTTAAAAAGGCTTCAGCAGGTCGTGAGGTTCAAGAAATTTAAGGAAAAAGCAGGGCTTTTTAAGACTCTTGATTAAGCTCTGCCAGTACTTCCGAATCCGCCTGCACCTCTGTCGCTGGCACTGAATTCTGTGACCTCAGACCATTCAACCTGTGCCACTGGAACAATCACTAACTGCGCAAGACGTTCCATCGGCTCCAACTTGAAAGCGGTTTGACCGCGATTCCAGGTGCTCACCATCAGTTGTCCCTGGTAGTCTGAATCAATCAAACCCACGAGATTACCCAATACAATGCCGTGCTTATGACCTAAGCCAGATCTTGGCAAAATCAAAGCAGCGTAAGCAGGATCATCCAAGAAAATAGAC
>JBFZCN010000087.1:0-4149 GCA_041307985.1 Burkholderiales bacterium | reverse complement strand
AAATAATCCTCTTAAAAATGCCCCTCATACGGCTGAAGTCATTTTGGCCAATGAGTGGGATAAGCCTTATACACGCGAAGAAGCTGCATACCCAGTGAGCCGCTTGAGAAAGAACAAGTATTGGCCTCCTGTTGGAAGAGCGGACAATGTGTATGGCGATAGAAATCTATTTTGCACATGCGTACCAATCTCTGAATACGCATAAATTAGTTTTTCTTTAAATGCTGATGGGGTCGCGCTCGATATACCAGCCGACCCCTTTTCTTTTGGTGTGCGCCTCTGTCAAATAGTGTTGCAATATCTCAATACTCTTTTGCAGATCTTGTCGGCTCTCAGACTCAACCAACATTTGCGCCCGCTCTTTGCCAGCAATTCTCATCATGGCCCGAGGAATCACATCACTCAACATGACATTGGCCGGCCAGATATTGTCTGACTTTGCCAACTGTGAAGCATCCTTTAACATATCAATGGCTTGCAACAATGTTTTATGTTCGCCATGGACCAAGGCTTGATAAGAAAATGGTGGCAAACCGACCATGGATCTTTCATTTTTTAATTCTTCTAAAAACCCGTCCACATCTGCATTTTTTAAATACTTGTAGGGTATTGCTTCTGGATACCGGGTTTGAATAATCACCTTTGACTCTCCAGCCTCTTCACTGCGACCAGCTCTGCCAGCAACTTGCATGAGTTGGGCAAACAATCTCTCCGATGCTCTGAAGTCCTGGGAGAAAAGGCTCGCATCAGCGTCAATCACCCCCACAAGCGAGACGGCCTGATAGTCATGACCTTTTGCAATCATCTGGGTTCCGACAATGATGTCGGCATTGCCCTCATGAATTTCATTAAATAAGTTTTCAGCGCTGCCTTTTTTCCTTGTTGTATCAGCATCCACGCGCAATATTTTTGCCTTTGGAAATATCGCCGATAAAAGCTCTTCTATCTTTTGAGTTCCTTTGCCCAAGGGGCTCAAATCTGTATTTCCACAATCGGGACATGATTTTGGTACCAGCTTCATCACGCCACAATGATGGCAACATAAATTCTTTTTATGTTCCGTGATCTTATGAAGCACCATGTGCGCAGAACATTTAACGCAATTAGACAACCAGCCACATGCTTCACAATTGAGCACCGGCGAATAGCCTCTACGATTGATATAAATGATGCTTTGAAGTCGTTGGTCTAAATTCTTCTGCAACTCACTGAGAAGGTAGTCACTGATGCCATGTTGATTTTTTTTACCAGCTTTTTGCTCTTGCTTCAAATCTAATATTTGTATCAATGGTGGTTGTGCATTCTTTGCTGCGCGCGCTTTTAAGCGCAGGGTTTCATATCTTTTTTCTTGTGCATGAAACCATGTTTCTAGGCTGGGTGTTGCTGATGCCAATACAACCGGGATATTTAGTTTCTTTCCACGCCACACAGCAAGATCTCTGGCTGAATATCTCACACCCTCTTGCTGTTTGTACGATAAGTCATGCTCTTCATCAACCACGATTGCTTTTAAATTCGGTGCTGAAGTTGCTACAGCCATGCGCGTACCAAGAATGATTTGCGCTTCTCCCAAATGCGCTTTTACCCAGTTATCGGCGCGAGTTCTATCTGTGATGCCGCTGTGCATCACTACCAATTTTTTTCCAGGGAATGCTTGTTCAACTGAAGCCTCTAACTGAGGCGTCAAATTGATTTCAGGCACCATGATCATGACCTGCGACCCGTCGTCATCCAAAACTTTTTTTAGCCAATGTAAATAGGTCAATGTTTTGCCACTACCCGTTACGCCTTGCAACATGTTACAACTGAATTTTTTGCCGACACTTTGATTCCAAAGTTTTTCTACAATGGTCGATTGGTCATTGTTCAGGCTAATTGGGTTTACTTCTTTTGGGGCCGCTTTTGATTTTTTTGTTGAGGCGCTTGCTTTGGTGCTCTTCTTTTCTTTGCCAAGCAATTCCCATTTATTTTTTTGCCTCCACAATTTAGGTATGGATGGAATCAATACTTCACCAATGGGTCTCTGGTAGTAAATTGCTGCAAATTCTGCCATTGCGACAACATCACTTGAAAGTGGTGGTAGCGGAGCAATGGCTTGCACCTTTTTAATTTTTTCTAGGTCGTATTCGGTTTTATCCAAAACTTGCATCACAACACCGATACACTCTTGTCTTCCAAAACTTACCTGAACTATTTGTCCTTTTTGCGGCGCAGCGGCAAATTCTTCGTTCCAAGCGTAGTCAAATAACCTATTCAATGGGCTGTCGATGGCTACTTGAACAATTATCTTTTCTTGGCTTTTATTAACAAAGCTCATGTTTTACTTTAAGTCCGTGATGAAGAGCATTGCACTTATTGGTTTTTTAAAAAGGGTTCTTTTATCTGTGGAAAACCTTGTGGATAACTGATTAATTATCCCAGCATTTCAAAGCTGAGAATTCTTTTTATGTGTTTTCACCAAATAGTATCTTGAATAAAAACCCATATTAATTAACAAGTTACTGACTTTAGTTTGGCTCGCGGGGCGATTTTTGCTGGTAATAGTCCGGGTTTTCGTGCCAGAAGATGCCTGTGCATAAGTTACCGCTCACATGCATATTTTTACTTATTTCTAAGTGCTTTTGAGTGATTGACGACCGTCTCGCTCAGGGCAATAACATGCTCAGGGTTGGTGAACTGAGATATGCCATGGCCCAGATTGAAGATGTGGCCATCCAATGGGTGAAGGTTTGCGGCCAGGGATGGGGCTGCCGCCAACTCATCCAAAATTCTCTTAACTTCTGCGGCAATTTGCTCAGGACTTGAAAACAGTGCCAGCGGGTCAAAGTTCCCCTGAAGTGCTAATGGTGTTTTATTTGCAAGTAAACGCTTACGTGACTTTGCAACTGATGCTGTCCAATCTAGTCCGATCACATCTGCGCCAGATGATGCAATATCCTCAAGCCAAATTCCGCCGCCTTTAGTAAATACTAAAATCGGAATTTGTTGACCATCTTTTTGTCTTGGTAATAAATCAATCACGGCCTTCATGCTGGCCAAAGAAGTTTTTTGATACCAACCGTCTGGCAATAAACCGCCCCAAGTATCAAAAATCATCAATGCTTGTGCGCCCGCCTCAACCTGCGCTGTTAAATAATCAGCGACTGATTGAATGTTTGTATCCAAAACCTTTTTCATTAAATCAGGTCTTTGATACAACATCTCTTTGGTGTTCTTAAAGTCAGACGACCCCGAGCCTTCAATCATGTAACAAGCTAAAGTCCATGGGCTTCCTGAAAAGCCAATCAGAGGAACTCGTTGTTGACCATTGTGGGTGAGCGCCTTTCTGATTTCAGATACGGCATCAAATACATATTTCAGTTGATCAAGATCGGCGGGTCTTAAATTATTAACCGCCTGCTCATCTCTTAATGGACGACTGAATCTTGGTCCTTCACCTGCCTCAAAACTCAAGCCCAATCCCATTGCATCGGGGATGGTCAGAATATCTGAAAACAGAATAGCCGCATCCAATGGATATCTATCCAATGGCTGCAAAGTAACTTCTGTTGCTAGCTGAGGATTTTTTGCAAGCGCTAAAAAACTTCCTGCTTTGGCTCTTGTTGCATTGTATTCAGGTAAATAACGGCCTGCCTGGCGCATTAGCCACAGAGGTGTTCTATCTGTTGGCTGCTTGAGGCATGCGCGCAGGAAGCGATCGTTAATTAAAGTCAATTATCTTTTCTGGCGTAACTTTGCAATTGCTGCAAGTTGTGCTGCCGCCATTGCAAACTCTGATTGAGCGTGTGCAAAATCAATATCTGTACTACGATTTTGCATAGCCTCTTCAGCCGCTTTTTTTGCTTCTAAGGCTTTAGCTTCATCAAGATCGTGACCGCGAATAGCCGTATCGGCAAGTACCGTTACTCTATTTGGCTGAACTTCAAGAATGCCGCCGGCCACGAAGACAAACTCTTCTTCGCCATCGGCCTTCTCAATACGAACTGCGCCCGGCTTAATTCTTGTGATGAGGGGGGTATGTCCCGGAAGAATACCCAACTCACCACTTTCGCCTGGCAAAGCAATGAACTTTGCTTCACCAGCGAAAATTGACTGCTCAGCGCTAACTACATCAACATGGATGCTAGACATTTAAATTCCTTGGTTTAC
>JBFZCN010000086.1:0-3654 GCA_041307985.1 Burkholderiales bacterium | reverse complement strand
TCTTATTGAAGCTCCAACCAAACAGGTTGTAATTGTGATGGCAGATCGGGCAATGTGCCCAAATCTACATGGCTCTCAGTGGGACTATGAAAATCAGACCCTCTGGAAGCCAAAAAACCATACTGAAGTGCTACTTTAGCAAATGTTTTGTACTCGTCCTTGGTATGGCTGCCAGTAACCACTTCGATACCTCGGCCACCCATGTCTTTGAATTGACTAAAAAGCTCATCCAATTGCAGGCTGGTGTAGCTGTAGCGGCCTGGATGGGCAATCACAGCAATGCCGCTGGCTTGGGTGATCCAGTTGACGGCATCGGTTAAATTGGCCCATTCATGGCCCACAAAACCGGGTTTACCTTCAATCAGATAATTGGCAAACACTTCATTGGTGTCTTTGCAGACACCAGAATCGACCAAAAATCTGGCGAAATGGGTTCTTGATACAAGCTCGGGGTTGCCCACGAATTGCAAAGCGCCTTCGTAGGCATTTTTAATACCGATTTGATCGAGTTGCGCTGCAATGGCTTTGGCTCGATTGGTGCGACCGTTTCTGGTCTGATAGAGACCTTCAGTCAAAGCAGTATTGGTGTGGTCAATCCCCAAACCGACGATATGAACTGTTTTTGAACACCAAGTCACTGAGATTTCCACACCGGAGATATATTGCATGCCAAGATCTTCGGCGGCTTTTTTGGCGCGTTCTTGACCGCTTATTTCATCATGGTCGGTCAAAGACCAGGTTTGCACGCCATTGGCATGCGCACGACTTGCCAGGGCTTCTGGGGTCAAAGTCCCGTCGGAAACCACGGAGTGGCAATGCAAATCGGCGTTGATTGTGTGCATAAGTTTATTTTACTTGCCTATTGGCTGTTGCGCTCAAAGATTGAAGGTTTGTTAAAGGTATGACACCAATCAGTTTTTTATTGTAGGCATGCAATATTTAATTGCTTGGGATGTTTAGTTTTTTACGTAATTGATAGCCTACTTTTTGACGTTTGCGTGGCCGTACTTGTTTTTTACCTTGCCTGAACTCCATGTATTTAGCAAAGATAGCAAGAGCAACGATAACAACACCATAAACGGTTAGTCTGAATTGTTCTTCTGTTAATAAATCCATTAATTAGTCTCCGACTCAGATTTTTTCTTATCCAAGAAAAGGTGGCATTTTTGATAACTCTGAGTTTTCTCTTTGCGCTTCTTCTATTGCACATTGACGGCATTTTGCTTTTTGTATTGTTTCTGCTTTCTTTTTATCTTGTCTTATTTCCATGAATTTACCAAAACCAAAGATTAATAAATACAAACCACCAATCTTCAAAACGTAAATGTTTTGTTCAGTAAAAAAATCATTCCATATTTGCTGCATGCTTGACCCCCTTATTTTTATTAACACAACTGCCTAGCAACATCAATAAACTACTTATAAAAATTATAATGTATATCGTGGCCATATCTGAATACCCGTGCATTAAGTAGGCCAAAAGAATTTCAGCAAAAATTACTGAACTAACCCCCCTAACGACCGAAGCTAAACCATCCCAACTAATCAACATGAATTCTCCTTTAGAAGTTCAGAAGAATAAAACTCAGGTTTATTTTCGTATGTCAGCTATTTGCTGAAAAATTGTCAGAAATATCTGACAATTTTTCCTCATTGAATATGAATGGGAGTGAAGATCGAAACAGTCACAGGCAACTCACTGCAAGGACTGCTGTAAGGACTGCTTTAAAGGCTAAGTAAGGCTCGTATCAACGATGCGTCTAGGCGCCTCAAGGTAGTCCTTGGATTGCATTTCCACAATGCGTGAGACGGTTCTGTGGAACTCGTTGGCCATGGGGCCTTCGGTGTAGAGCAATTCTGCTGCCACTTCTGCCGAGATGATGAGTTTGACCCTGTGGTCATAAAAGACATCGATCAACCAAGTGAAGCGGCGCGCTTCACTCGACATCTTGGGTGGCATGTGGGGTACTTCTGATAAAAGTACCGTGTGAAAGAGTCTAGAAATCTCTAGGTAGTCGTTTTGCGATCTTGGTCCACCACACAAAGTTTTAAAGTTGAACCAAGCAACACCACCTGCTCTGCGCACCGTGTTGATTTCTCTTGATTCAATGAACAGCGTGGTGTTTTCTTCATCGTGCGCTTCAGCAATTTTGTTAAAAATACCATCCATGGTTTTAGCAGTTTCTGCACCCAGTGGTGTGTAGTAGGCCTGCACTTTTTCCATGGCTTTTTGGCGGTAGTCGGTGCCTGCATCGACGTTCATGATGTCTAACTTTTCTTGCAATAAGGCGATTGCTGGCAATAAACGGTCGCGATGCAAGCCATCTGGGTAAAGAAGATCGGGACGGTAGTTGGATGTCATGATGAATTGCACGCGGTACTTGAACAAAGCTTCCAGGAGCTTGTAAAGAATCATGGCATCAGCCACATCACTCACGTGAAATTCATCAAAACAAATCAAGCGGTATTTTTTAGCAATGTTTTTACCCAAGGCATCCAATGGGTCTGCTTGACCTCTGAGGTCTTGGAGTTCACGGTGAACTTCACGCATGAACTCATGAAAGTGCAAGCGGGTTTTCTTTTCTAGCGGTGATGCTTCATAGAAGCAATCCATCAAAAATGATTTTCCGCGCCCCACTCCACCCCAGAGGTAAATGCCGCGGGGCAGATCTGGAAAGCGCACCATTTTTGTCAAAGTGTTGCTGCGCACGTCTTTGTAGGCAAACCATTCGTCTTGACACACTTGCAAGCGATCAATCGCAGCTTGTTGGGCAGGGTCGCTGCTATAGCCTCGCTTGATCAGTTGTTGTTGGTAGAAATCAACGACTTTGATGATTGGTCTTTGGGCGCTGTCCATGTGAATGCTGTTTGTTTGTCTATTTAATTAATTATTGTTTGTTTAATTTTTATATGCAAATGCTGTCTATTTTATTTTCTTAAACCCTGCTTTTAAATACTGTCACTAAAAGTAATTGGGGATCTATAAACCATCCGTGTTTATCGATCCCCAATTTTGTCACTCTTGATGAAGCAACATCATATGCATCACATGTTCAGTGCACGTTTGTCAGTCGCCAAAGCTGCTTCTCTCACGACTTCTGACAAGCTTGGGTGTGGATGGCAAACGCGGCCGATGTCTTCAGCGGCTGCTTTGAATTCCATCGCCACAGCGGCTTCAGCGATCAAGTCTGAGGCTGCTGCACCAACGATGTGAACACCGAGGATCTCATCCGTTTGTGCGTCAGCCAAAACTTTCACGAAACCATCAGCTGAGCCCATGCCCAAGGCACGACCATTGGCCGCGAATGGGAACTGACCTGGCTTGTAGGCACGGCCTTCAGCTTTTAGTTGCTGTTCGTTTTTACCAACCCAAGCAATTTCAGGGGATGTGTAGATCACCCAAGGAATGCAGTTGTAATCAATGTGTGGTTTTTGACCAGCGATCACTTCAGCTACCAAGACACCTTCGTCTTCAGCTTTGTGTGCCAACATCGGACCGCGCACCACGTCACCCACCGCGTAAACGCCAGGAGCTGAGGTGGCACAAGTGTGATCATCGATAGGAATGAAACCACGCTCGTCTACTTTTAAGCCAATCGCTTCTAAGTTCAAACCTTGGGTATTTGGTACGCGACCCACTGAGACGATCAAACG
>JBFZCN010000085.1:0-5759 GCA_041307985.1 Burkholderiales bacterium | reverse complement strand
ACGCTGGACTGATTCCTTTTATCCTGCTATCGGCCTTGGTTCAGTTCACTGAGCCGCCGCTGGATTTTTGGGCTGCAAATTCATTGCTCCTTTACGCAGCAACCATTGCCTCGTTTGTAGGAGCCTTGCACTGGGGTCCTTTATTGAACCCTCTCTCAAATCAAGAAGGTCATGGCTTTTGGAGGTCTAAAGGGGCTTGGGTCTGGGGGGTTATCCCTTCCTTGCTAGCTTGGGTGGCTCTTCACCTGCCATTTTCTTCAGGTTACTTTTTGATTGCAGCAACCCTTGTTCTTGCATTGCTCGTTGATCGCAAGCAGTTCCGCCATTTGATTCATGACGAAGCCTATTTGGCGGAATTCTTAAAAATGAGAACCGTACTGACAACGGTTGCAACTGCCAGCCTTGTTTTGGCCGGCATTGCTATCAGACAATTTTGATTTGGCTTAAATCTTTTTGGCTTTAGCCAAAAGTGTCTCTGTGTAGGCAATCGCTAAGGCGGAAGCCACAAACGTCAAGTGAATCACGGTTTGCCACAACAAGGTTTTGTCATCCAAGTGTTCGGCATTGATGAAAGTCTTCAATAAGTGAATTGAAGAAATACCGATGATGGCTGTTGCCAACTTGACCTTCAAGACACCAGCGTTCACATGAGACAACCATTCAGGTTGATCAGGATGATTTTTAAGCTCTAAACGAGAAACGAATGTCTCCCAACCGCCCACGATGACCATCACCAATAGATTTGAAATCATCACCACGTCAATCAAACCTAAAACAATCAACATGATTTCTACTTCAGTGGTGCCGCCCTTACTCAACATCATGCCAATGAGGTGAACTAACTCACGCCAAAACTGAATCACATAGACCACCTGAGCAACAATCAAACCCATGTACAAGGGGGCTTGCAACCAGCGACTCATAAAAATCCAGCGTGGTAGTGGGCGTAATTTATCTTTAGTTTGTTCTTGTGTTTCTTGGCTCATGAGTCACTTTTAAATAATGATTAATTGGCTATAAAAAAAACGATTTGCCGCTCATGCAACATGCGACAATTTGCGTATTAAACCATGTCTTTATTACCAAACACCGAAAACTTTACCCCGCTAGCGGAAATACTTCGCCCTCAACAAAAAGAGGACCTGGTTGGGCAAACTCACCTTTTTGGGCCAGGCAAACCCCTTGACCTAGCATTCCGGTCGGGTAAGCCTCATTCGATGCTTCTATGGGGTCCCCCTGGCGTGGGTAAAACCACCATTGCGCGCCTCACCGCCAATACCTTCGATTGTGAATTCATTGCTATTTCTGCAGTTTTAGCTGGAGTGAAAGAAATCAGACAAGCCATTGAGCAGGCAGAAAACAATCTGCAACAGTTTGGCAAAAAAACCATATTGTTTGTTGATGAAATTCACCGCTTCAATAAGTCTCAACAAGATGCCCTGCTGCCCTTTGTTGAATCAGGCCTTGTGACCTTTATTGGAGCCACCACCGAGAACCCATCGTTTGAAGTCAACTCAGCATTGCTCTCAAGAGCTCAGGTCTATGTGTTGAAGTCCCTGACCCATGATGAACTTTTACAGTTATTGAATCGGGCCTTGACGGCATTACCAGGCGCGCTAGAGTTTAATGAAGAGGCCAAAGCAGTTTTGCTGCATATGGCCGATGGTGATGCCAGACGTTTTCTTAATTTGATTGAGCAGACCTTCAATGCTGCCAAGACCAGTCAAATCACCAACATCACTGCAGAATTTCTCGAGCAATCCTTAGGTCATTTATCAAAAAGATTTGATAAATCTGGCGATCATTTTTATGACCAAATTTCAGCCCTGCATAAATCTGTCAGGGGCTCTAATTCAGATGGAGCCCTATATTGGTTTTGCCGCATGATTGATGGTGGCGTTGATGTGAAGTATTTGTCCCGTCGAATTGTTCGCATGGCTTGGGAAGATATTGGATTAGCAGACCCACGCGCGATGCAATTGGCCAATGATGCGGCGCTGACTTTTGAGCGCTTGGGCAGCCCCGAAGGTGAATTAGCACTCGCTGAAGCCTTGATTTACTTGTGCGCGGCGCCCAAAAGTAATGCGGCTTACAAAGCATTCAATCAAGCCAAAGACTTTGTGGCAAAAGACACCAGTCGTGATGTGCCGATGCATTTACGCAATGCCCCAACCAAATTGATGGATGAATTAGGTCATGGCAAGGCTTATCGTTATGCGCATGACGAAGCTCATGCTTATGCAGCTGGAGAAAATTATCTTCCTGAGGGTGTTAAAGAAGCCAAATGGTATCAACCAACAGACCGCGGCCTAGAGGCCAAGATCAAAGAGAAATTAGCTTTCTTAAAATCCTTGGATGACGCCGCTAAGAACAAAAACTAAATGAAGAATTAAAAAATTTAACAAAACAATTAATAAAAAAGTCTGCCGAAGCAGACTTTTTTATTTGATACAACTGAAAATGATTCAGTGGTTTAAACCAACATGTCAGCCCAAATGTTTCTGGCCCATGCGTTTGCGTACTCACCCTCAAGAGGATTAGCAGCGGCAGACACACCACCTGAACCTGGCACAGTAAGCATGGTCTTCTTCTCAGCATCATATTTATGAACGCTGGCAACGTGAACCACATCTGAAGCAGATACGAAGCTATAGCAAGTGTTGTTGTAAACCGGCAGTTGGTTAACTTCAGCACCACTCAAAATCGCAACAACCGCAGCAGCACATGTCTTACCGTGCTGATTGGCCATATGACCTGATTTAGGCATCAATGGAGCCACTTGAATTGCATCGCCCAATACGTGTACGTTTGGAGCAACCTTAGATTCAAAGGTCAAGAAGTCAACTTCGCACCAACGTGCGTTCATGTTAGCCAAACCTGTTTTCACAGCAATTGTGCCGGCACGCATTGGAGGTAACACGTTCAACACATCAGCCTTGATGTTGTCGTTGAATTCAAACTTAAGTGTCTTACCCTTGACGTCCACATCCGTTAGATTGTGTTTACCACGGTACTCAACCATGCCAGCATAACGGCGTGACCATGCCAATTTAAACAATCCTGGTTTAGATGTCACATCATCGTTGGCATCCAAAATAAGCACCTTGCTCTTAGGCTTGCTCTTTTGGAAGTAGTCAGCTACTTGGCAAGCACGCTCATATGGTCCTGGAGGGCAACGGTACGGAGCCAATGGGATTGTGATGGCAAATACACCGCCATCCTTCATACTTTCCAATTGCTTTCTTAAACCAACAGTTTGCTCGCCTGCTTTCCATGCGTGCAGAACTTCGTTCTGAGCATTTGGCTTGAGCATGCCTGGTAATTTGTCATAAGTTAAATCAATACCTGGAGAAACGATCAAGCGATCGTAGAACAATGTTGAGCCACCAGCCAATTTAACTTGTCTTTTAGCAACGTCTACTGACACCACATAATCTTTCACCAATTTCACGCCATGGTTCTTGCTGAGACCCTGGTATGAAACTGTGATGTCTTCCATCTTCTTGCTACCACCAATCACCAAATTAGACATTGGGCAAGAAATGAAGTTTTGATTTGGTTCAATCAGCGTCACATCAGCTGTGTAATTTGAAAACTTGCGCACGTACTTAGCAGCTGTTGCGCCACCATAACCGCCACCAATCACCAATACTTTGGCGTTTTTAGCGTCAATTTGTGTTGAAGCGCAACCAACCAGAGTTGTCGCTGCAGCACCCGCACCTACTAATTGTATAAATTCGCGTCTTTGCATGATCAACTCCCTATTATTTTGTTTTAGCTACTGGTTTTACTGCAGGCAAAGATGCGAAGTAAGCAGAGATTTGTTCAATCTGCTGATCCGTGTAACCTTTACTCAATTGATGCATGATGGTAGCTGCACGCTTACCAGTTTTGTATTCATTCATCTTCTTGATCATTTCATCTTTATTTTGTCCCGCTAGGCTGGCCATTCCACCTTCAGAATAACCATCAGTACCGTGACAGGCTGCGCATGATGCAGCCCATTGTTTGATTTGCAAACTTTGAGCATTTGCCAAAGAAGTTGCGCCTAATAGGCTCACAAATAAGCCCGCCATCAATACAGATGGTTTACGAATGAATGATTGCATTATTTTCCCCCTTAAGTAGCAAATTGATTCTAATTGGATAAAACCTTTTTATATGTTGGGGTTTCACCTTACAGTTAACTGATTTAACTAAGTGAATGATTATTCAACAGTATGATATTTAAAACAAATTCATTCTTCTTATATGAATATGTCAAAAATGTATGGGGCCAGTCTCTGCGATGCTCTTTTTATCAGTTATTTTTTGGCATACCTGGCAAGTTCGATCAGATCTAAATCAACCATCAGACCAAAATCTTTCTGAATAACCCGCCCCTGAGGATTCACGACATACAGCTCGGGCACTCCCCGCCTTCTACCAATTGCTTTAGCTAACTCCGGGGTCATCATCACCACTGGGAAAGTGTATTGATTTCTGTCCATATAGTCTTTGACTGGCTCAATACGACGATCAATGGAGATTGCCACAATGTTCAATTGGTCCGCCGGTATTTTTTGTCTTAACTGCTGAATGTATTTATTTTGTGTTCGGCAATATGAGCACCAAGTGGCCCAAACTTGAACAATGGTATTTCTTTTGGACCATTGTTCAGGGCCCAAGGATTCACCCTGAATCGACTGAATCTGCCCCAAGGGCAAATAATCTCCAACCTCAATCGCATTTGCTTGAAACGGTAACAAGATCAAGAGCATGCCCAAAAGCATGATCTGCTTGACTCTATTGCAGGAGGATTTAAGAAGTCCTTGCATAGAATCAAGAATAAACGAAATGACAGAAATAAAGAATAAGGCCATTCACTTGAATGGCCTTATGACTCATTACTTTTATTGTTATGCCTATTTTTAAAAGAATGCTTGGATATTGGTTTGAGCACGGCCCAAAATCAAGGCATGAATATCGTGGGTGCCCTCGTAAGTATTGACCACTTCCAAATTCACCATGTGTCTTGCAACACCGTATTCATCAGAGATACCATTGCCACCCATCATGTCTCTGGCCATTCTGGCAACTGTCAATGATTTGCCGCATGAATTACGTTTCAGAATCGATGTGATTTCAACAGCATCCGTGCCTTCGTCTTTCATGCGACCCAAACGCAAGCAAGCCTGCAACCCCAAACTGATTTCTGTTTGCATATCAGCTAACTTAACTTGGATCAATTGATTGGCAGCCAATGGACGTCCGAATTGTTGACGGTTCATCACATAGTCACGCGCTCTGAACCAGCAGTCTTCAGCGGCGCCCAATGCACCCCAAGCAATGCCATAGCGAGCACTGTTCAAGCAGGTGAAAGGGCCTTTAAGGCCTTTGATGTCAGGGAACATATTGTCCTTAGGAACAAATACCTCATCCATCACAATCTCGCCAGTCAGCGAAGTTCTCAAGCCAACCTTGCCATGAATCGCAGGGGCCGTTAAACCCTTCCAACCTTTTTCCAAAATAAAACCACGGATATTGTCTTTGCCAGTGGCCTCATCAACTAACTTGCCCCACACCACAAAAACATCAGCGATGGGACTGTTGGTGATCCACATTTTTGAACCAGATAATGAGTAACCCCCATCGACTGGTTTTGCGCGTGTCACCATGCTGGCCGGATCTGAACCATGATCAGGTTCAGTCAAGCCAAAACAACCAATCCATTCACCGGTGGCCAGCTTTGGCAGGTACTTCTTTTTCTGTTCTTCGGT
>JBFZCN010000084.1:0-3685 GCA_041307985.1 Burkholderiales bacterium | reverse complement strand
GCGCTAAAGACATGGATCGTGGAGATTCTTTTCAAAACACCATGGTTGAGCTTTATCAGGCATATGAAGAGCAATGTCAGCGTGAGGGTGTGGTTGATTTTGCTGAGTTACTGTTGCGCAGTTATGAGCTTCTAAAGCATCATCAGCCGATTCGCGAACATTATCAAGAACGATTTCGACATATTTTGGTCGACGAGTTTCAAGATACCAATGCCTTGCAATATGCATGGCTAAAGCTGCTATCTGGGCACGGCACATCAAACCCATGCTCTGTATTTGCCGTGGGCGATGACGATCAAAGTATTTATGCCTTCAGGGGCGCTGATGTTGAAAACATGAAATTGTTCGAACGTCACTACAAGCCCTACTTGGTGAAGCTCGAACAGAACTATCGTTCATACGGACACATCTTGGATGCTGCCAATCACCTGATTGCAAACAATACCGAGCGCCTTGGTAAAAACCTCAGAACAGATGCTGGTCACGGTGAACCTGTGAGAGTTTATGAGGCAGCCACTGATGGTACTGAAGCCGCGTGGATGGTCGATGAAATCAAGAGCTTGATCAACACGGGCAGCATGCGCACTGAGATCGCTATTCTGTATCGCAGCAATGCTCAGTCACGCATCATCGAGCATGGTTTATTTTCTGCGGGCATTCCTTATCGTGTTTATGGTGGCTTACGATTCTTTGAGCGTGCTGAGATCAAACATGCCTTGGCTTATTTACGTTTATTAGAAAACCCCAATGACGATACTTCCTTTGCACGAGTGGTTAACTTCCCAACCCGAGGCATTGGAGCTAAAAGTATTGAAACCTTGCAAGACAGCGCCAAATTAAATAATTGCTCTTTCTATGCTGCAGCCCCTTACTTGGAGGGAAAAGCTGGGACATCCATTTCAGCATTTGTGCGCTTGATTGATCATATGCGAGATGCCACGCGTCACAACACCTTGCCTGAAACAGTCGATTATGTGATTCAGCACAGTGGTTTGATTCAGCATTATTTAACAGAGCGTGAAGGTCAAGACCGCGTAGAGAACTTACAAGAATTGGTCAACGCCGCCACAGCCTTCATCGCCGAGGAAGGCTTTGCTCAAGACACGGTGGCAGGAACAGATCAGAATGAAGTGATCACCGAGATGTCACCTTTGGCTGGTTTCTTGGCACATGCATCCCTAGAGGCAGGAGATAACCAAGCGCAGGCTGGTCAAGATGCTGTTCAGTTGATGACAGTGCACGCTGCTAAAGGTCTTGAGTTCACCAACGTGTTCATCACTGGCTTGGAAGAAGGCTTATTCCCTCATGAAAACAGCATCAATGAAGATGATGGTCTTGAGGAAGAGCGACGTTTGATGTATGTGGCCATCACCAGAGCCAAAGAGAGATTATTTTTATCTCACACACAATCAAGATTGCTACATGGTCAGGTGAGATATAACTTGCCGTCAAGATTTTTGGATGAATTGCCAGCGGAATCTTTGAAGCATTTGACGCCTAAAAATAAAGATGCGCGTTGGGGCAGTAGCACGACCACCACCAGAATGCCTTCATGGTCTGAGGGCAGTGATTGGGGTGGCCCAGCTGCAACGATTCCGAGGTCTTCCAGAAACAGTGCTATCACTGTACCGACCAGCAGCTTGCCGCAAAGAGAGAACGGCCATGGCTTCAGAGTGGGTCAAAGCGTGTTTCACACAAAATTTGGTGAGGGAAGAATCTTAGCCATCGAAGGTCAAGCTGATCAAGCCAAGGCCAATGTGAACTTTAATCGCCACGGCCCTAAATGGTTGCAATTGGCGATTGCTAAATTAACCGCCATTGATTGATCATTCTTTGTTGAAGCAGGCTTTCCAGGTGGCAAAGAATGAGCAATACATGACTGTCAGAGCTGCCATTGAATAAGGTGGGATGATGAATGGAATGGCGGTTCGAAGACCAATGCTATCAAGAATTGCTTCCAAGAAAAATGGCACAGCCACAATCAGGACCGCCCAAATCATCAAGTAAAAAATAAAGGCAGCCTTATTGGTCCAGCATGCAACCCAGCTTGAGAAAAGCGCTTGAGCCACTGACATTTTTTCCCAAGCGACCAAAATTGGCGCAAACCACATCACCATCGCCACTGGCAAATAAAGCAGAAGACCAATGGAAAGGCCTGTGTACAAGCCTTGAACATCTCTGATGGTTGGAGGTTCTTGTTGAGTCAGCAGCGTGATCAATTGCTTGAAATCAATAAAAGCACTGGCGATCAAACTCAAAATCAAAATGGCGAAAGCATAGACTGTGCCCAGTACCAACAAATTCTTTTTGGTGATCGAATCCGTTCCTCTGAAGCCTGCCAGGTAGACGGTGGGCATCACCCTTTCTCCGCGAATCACCATTTGACAGGCTGTCATGAAGCCAACGGTAAGAGCTGGTGTTAACAGTAGTACTGCAAAAACTCCGAAGACAGGAATGAGAATCGCAAATTGAGCAATAAAAATATAAAGAAACACCAGCATTAAAAATGCCAATGGATTTTTCTTAAAAAGCCAGAAGCCTTGTCTTACCCATACGTAACCATCGCTGGAAGGTGCTTTATTTAGTTGCATATTTAACAGAGTTATGTGGAAGGTTAGAGCTTACCTCACGGCGTGAGGTCAGAATTCTCTCAAAATGAGTAGGGTCATGCGGTGTCAACATTTTTGCCTCTCGGGGAAGGTGATAGTCCCAAAGGCGAGATACCCAAAAGCGCAGAGCGGCTGCTCGCAGCATCATGTTCCAAGAATCGAATTCGGCAGACTCAAAAGATCTAACAGCTTGATACTTGTCAAGCATGCCCGTGTATCTCGCCTGATCAATTTCACCAGTAGTTAAATCGATGCACCAGTCATTGATGGTGACCGCCAAATCGAATAACCATTTATCGTTACCGGCAAAGTAAAAATCAAAAAATCCACCAAGTTCATCTTCACCGCAAACTTCATCAAACAAGACATTATCCCTGAACAAATCACAATGACTTGGCCCAGAGGGCAATGATTTGTATTCGGCACTGTTAAAGAAATTTATTTGCGCTGCAAGCTCTGACTGAATCAGTTGATCTTGTGCTTTATTCAGATGAGGAATAACCAGCGGTACGGTGCTTTGCCACCAATCAATGCTGCGCAAATTCGCTTGTGATAAATGGAAGTCAAGACCAGCCAAATGCATTTTGGCCAAAGCAGCACCAACCAATTCGCAATGGCGCACAGAAGGATTTAAAAATGATTTTCCAGAAAGCTTTGAGACGATCGCGGCAGGTTTGCCATTCAAATCGCCAACGATCTGATGGGCATTATCTCGAATGGGAGCTGGAACCTTGACGCCTTTTTTTGACAAATGCTCCATTAACTCTAAGTAGTAGGGCAATTGTTCTTTTGATAAACGTTCGAACAAAGTCAAAACAAATTCTTTTTGAACGCCACCCACGTGTGTGGTCAAGAAAAAATTAGAATTCTCGATACCGCTGCTGATGCCTTTTAATTCTGAAGCAGCTCCGACTCGGTAGTTCTTTTGCAACCAAGCATTGACTTCATCGAGAGTGACTGAGGTGAAGACCGCCATAAATATTAAAAGGGCATTCGAATCGTTGGCACACGATTAACGTTCTGATCTCTGATTTTGGGTGATGCTGCATCATCAGGAGTGCTGAGTTCGTAGCGAG
>JBFZCN010000083.1:0-4849 GCA_041307985.1 Burkholderiales bacterium | reverse complement strand
GCAAAGCCTGGCATTTCTCTGCTGGCAACGGCCAACGTTGCCTCGGGCGTCACATCTCTTCTAGAAGGCCCTGTGCCTCCAGTGGTTAAAACCAAGTCACAACCAACTTCGTCCACCAGCTCTTGGATGGTTTTAGAAATCAATTCTTTTTCATCTGGAATCAAACGAGACTCCACGTGCCAAGGGGAGGTCAGGGCTTTGGCAAACCAAGATTCAAGGGCCGGAATGCCTTCATCTTGATAAACCCCGCTGCTGGCGCGGTCTGAAATTGAAATCAAGCCAATCCAAATTTCATCTGGATGTTGGCGTTTTGTATTTTTAGTATTGGTATTTTTTGCACTCATACGTCAATTCTAGCTATGATTGCGGAATGTTTTCACATTCACCCACACAATTACAAGAATTAGTCTCTTTTTTATTGGCTGAAGCCAAGGCCCTAGGGGCAACAGATGCTGCCGCAGAGCTTTCTGAGGGCAGTGGCTTATCGGTCTCGGTTCGCAAAGGCAATATCGAAACGATTGAGCAAAATCTTGATAAACAGGCTGGTGTCACAGTATTCATCGGTCAAAGACGCGGGAATGCTGGGACCAGTGATTTTTCAAAAGAATCTCTCAAGGCCAGTGTCAAGGCAGCTTTTCACATTGCGCAGCACACGGCTGAAGACGATTGCGCTGGATTGGCTGAAGCCGATCTACTAGAAAAAAATCCCAAAGATTTGGATCTGCACCATCCTTGGAACATCAATACTGCCCAGGCTGTAGAAATTGCCAGAGATGCTGAGCGGGGCGCTTTTGCTGTGAGTAAAAATATCAGCAATAGCGATGGTGCCACTGTTTCTGCACAGCAGTCACATTTCATGTTGGGCACGAGTAATGGTTTTATGGGTGGCTATGCCATCTCCCGTCATTACATTGCCTGCACGCCTATTGCCAGTGCAACAAGTAAAAAGGGTGCAGCCATGCAGCGCGATGATTGGCACACAACTGCTCGCGCACCAGAAGACTTGGCGAGACCAGGGGATGTGGGGGCTTATGCCGCCAAAAGAGCTTTGGCAAGATTGGGTGCGCGCTCAATCTCAACCAGACATTGCCCAGTTTTATTTGAGGCCCCATTGGCCGTTGGCTTGGTAGGCGCTTATGTACAAGCCACCTCTGGAGGAGCTTTGTACAGAAAGTCCAGTTTCTTGCAAGACAGCTTGGGTAAAACCATTTTTCCTAAACACGTTGATCTATTGGAAGAGCCACACATTCCACGCTTAACCGGTAGTGCACCTTTTGATGAAGAAGGCGTGAGAACACGTTCGCGCAAAGTGATAGATGCAGGCATTGTGCAGGGATATTTTTTATCCACTTACTCAGCCAGAAAGTTAGGCATGCAATCCACTGGTAACGCAGGCGGTTCTCATCAACTGCAATTCAAAAGTCGCTTAACAAAACCATCCGATGATTTACCAGCCATGTTGAAAAAAATGGGTACTGGTTTGTTGGTCACTGATTTAATGGGTCAGGGCGTTAACTATGTGAATGGAGATTATTCACGCGGCGCTTTTGGATATTGGGTTGAGAATGGTGTGATTGTTCATCCCGTTGAAGAGATCACAATTGCCGGCAACCTCAAAGACATGTTCAAGCAAATCGTGGCCATCGGCGCAGATACTTTGGTGCGTGGCACGAAAGAAACTGGGTCAATACTGATTGAAAATATGACCGTGGGCGGTCGCTAATTCAGTAATAAATTAGTCGCTGAATTTAACTAAGTAAGCCAATTAACTTTTTTAGTAAATTCTTAGAGCTTGCTGATGTAGGTCACAAAGGCATAAGCCAGGGTGCCATTGTTGTGCTCTTCTCTTGAAACTTCTTCCCAGAGCATGTCATCCACATCAGGGAAAAATGCATCGCCATCAATCTCAAGATCCACTTCAGTGATGATGAGTTTATCGACATACATCAAAGCTTCATCGTAGATTTGTGCGCCACCAATGATGAAGGCTTTCTCAACACCAGAGCAGGCATCTATCGCATCTTCTAAAGATATAAATACTTCTGCACCTTCAGCTTTGAATTCTGGATTGCGACTCACAACAATATTGCGCCTGCCAGGCAGTGGGCGACCCAAAGATACCCAAGTATTACGACCCATGATGATGGGGCAGCCCAAAGTGGTATTTTTAAAGTGTTTAAGATCTTCTGGTAAATGCCAAGGCAGTGTGTTGTTCACACCGATCACGCCATTTTTGGCGCGTGCAACGATGATGGCTAATTCCACAACAATCCTTTGATTAAATCGCTACAGGAGCTTTGATAGGGTCGTGGTGTTGATAACCAACGAGTTCAAAGTCTTCGTATTCGTAGTCAAAAATAGAAGCCGGTTTGCGGCGAATGTTTAATTTTGGCAAAGGCAATGGTTGACGTGACAACTGAAGATTCACTTGCTCCATGTGATTCGAGTACAAGTGACAATCTCCGCCTGTCCAAATAAATTCACCAGGTGTTAAACCTGCTTGCTGAGCAATCATGTGGGTCAATAAGGCATAGCTTGCAATATTAAAAGGCACACCCAAGAAAATATCGGCGCTGCGCTGGTAGAGTTGACAAGATAACTTACCATCAGCCACATAAAACTGAAAGAAAGCATGGCATGGTGGTAAAGCCATGCGAGGTATTTCAGCAACGTTCCAGGCTGAAACAATCAAACGACGTGAATCAGGATTATTTTTAATCTGATCCATCAACTGACTGATTTGATCAACGTGCCCGCCATTTGGCGCTGGCCATGAACGCCACTGATAGCCATAAATTGGACCCAGTTCACCATCTTCTTTGGCCCACTCATCCCAAATGCTCACACCACGTTCTTTTAACCAATTGTTGTTGGTGCTGCCTTGCAAAAACCAAAGCAATTCAATGATGATTGATTTGAGGTGTAACTTTTTGGTGGTTACAACAGGGAACCCCTCTTGCAGATCAAAACGCATTTGATGGCCGAATACTGAAACAGTGCCCGTGCCGGTGCGGTCTGATTTGTGGGTTCCTTTGGCCAAAACATGGCTCATGAGATCTAGATATTGCTGCATTTCAGAATTCTACTACTTGCTAAAAGTAACCACGTGATCGGCCACTAATTTAATGCCAATTTTTTCACCTATTGCGTGGTTATGGTGACTGGGCACCATGGTCAGTAAGCGTTGACCAGAGTCAAGTTCGACCGTGTATAAAAAGTCTCCGCCACGGAAGGCTTTGGTGATGACTTCTGCCTGAAGAGGGCTGTCATCATCGTGAACAATGTCGTCGGCGCGAAGAAGAACATCAACTTCCTCATTGGGTAAGCCATAATTCTCTTGGGGCAAAGGAAGTAGGCCCAACTCAATTTCCACTGAAGGACCTGGTTTGGTGACTCCTGGTACAAACACACCGTAACCCACAAAGTCGGCCACAAAGCGCGTGGCAGGGCGGTGATAAAGGTTGTAAGCGCTGTCCCATTGGACCAGACGACCATCGACCATCACACCCACATCATCAGCAATCGCAAAAGCTTCAAATTGATCATGAGTGACCAATAACGCGGTTGTGCCATTGGCCTTCAGAATATCTCTGATTTCACCAGCTAAGCGCTCACGCAAATCCACATCCAAATTAGAAAAGGGTTCATCCAGAAGTAATAATTCTGGTTCTGGGGCCATCGCGCGAGCCAAAGCCACACGCTGTTGCTGACCGCCAGACAGTTCATGGGGGTAGCGATCTCCCACATTATTAAGACCCACGCGCTCGAGCCATTCTTCTGCCTTGTGCAAAGCTTCTTTTTGGCTTAATTCTCTTAAGCCAAAGGCCACGTTTTGAGCATTGGTCAAATGAGGAAACAGAGCATAGTCTTGGAAAACTACGCCCACACGCCTTTTTTCTGGGGCGATTGAGAAATCTTGTGAACTAACAATTTGCTTATCAAGTGTGATGCTGCCATTTTGGATGGGCTCAAAACCACAAATTGCACGTAAAACGGTTGATTTGCCACACCCTGATGGCCCGAGCAAACAGCCGATCCTGCCATGCTCTAAATGCATGCTCAAGCCTTGTACGACATGGTTCCAGCTACCAGATTTCTCACCTGGATAGCCCACATCAATGGCCTCAATATTTAAATGAATTGCTTGCGTATCGATAATCATTCTTATAATTATCCCATCTTGCGACCACGAATAACACCCATACTCCTATCTTTGGTATTGGCTTTGCCAATATTGGGGATTTTTGCCGCATTGCTGAACCCTCAGTCCAGCAGTGGCGATGTGCTTGGGCACCTGATAAGTACAGTCCTGCCAGGATATGCCTGGACCACTTTGGTATTGGCTTTGGGGGTGACCGTTGGGGTTGCCAGTATGGGTATCGTCACCGCATGGTTGGTGGCCACTTGTGAGTTTCCAGGTAAAAGAATCTTCGAATGGGCATTGATTCTGCCTCTGGCCATGCCAACCTATGTGATGGCTTATGCCTACACGGATGTCTTTCAATTCTCAGGGCCTATTCAAACATTCTTGCGAGATTTGTTGGGCGTTGATCGCTTGCCATGGTTTCCTGAACCAAGATCTTTGTGGGGCGCGATTTGTGTCTTGAGTCTGGCTTTGTACCCGTATGTTTATCTTTTGTGCCGCACCGCTTTTTTGGAGCGCAGCCCTCGTCTAATTGAAGCAGCTCGAACACTCGGTGCCGGCCCTTGGGGCGCGTTTTGGCAAGTGGCTTTGCCCATGGCAAGACCAGCCACCATGGCAGGTGTGGCTTTGGCATTGATGGAGGCGGTCGCAGATTACGGCGCCATGTCTTATTTCGGCGTACAGACCATGACCACTGGCATCTAT
>JBFZCN010000082.1:0-2615 GCA_041307985.1 Burkholderiales bacterium | reverse complement strand
GCTGAAAACTATGTGGCTAAAAAGAACTTATTCAAAGCCCACCTTGTTGAACTTCCAAGCAAATCCTAAGTCACCAAGATGATTTCCGGATTAGTCCAAATACTATTGTGGCAAGGCTTGGGAGAGTTGATCTCTCATTTTTTCTTGCCCATCATTCCCGGCCCTGTTTTAGGCTTGGTATTTTTGTTGATTTTCTTGATCATCAAGGGACACGTTAATCCATCATTGGCCTTGGTCTCTGATGCATTCAGTCAACATTTGGGCGTTTTATTTATTCCTGCCGCTGTGGGCGTGATTTTATTTTTACCTCAATTAAAAGCCAATGCGGTGGCTGTGATTTCTGCTTTGTTGGTGAGTGTGGTCGCGACCATCGTGGTGACTGCGGTTGTGCTGCGATTCATTTCAAAAAAGGATTCCCTTGAATCCCAATGATCTACAAATCGCAGAAATTTGGGTCTACCTTTCTGGTAGCCCTTTATTTGCTCTTATTCTGACTTTAACTGCATACCAGGTGGGCAGCTTCTTTTATCAAAAGACTGATCGCAATCCTTTGGCCAACCCTGTGGCGATTGCCGTGATTTTGGTGGCCCTGGCTTTGTATTTGGTAGATATGCCGTATCAGAAGTATTTTGAAGGCGCTCAGTTTGTGCACTTTTTATTAGGCACAGCAACAGTTTCATTGGCGATTCCAATCTACCGAGGCGTGGCAGCGCTGAAGGCTCGCGTGTTCCCATTGTTGATTGCCTTGCTGTGTGGTGGCGCCGTATCCATTGTGAGTGCTGTTGGTGTGGCCACATTCTTGGGCGCTGACAGTGCCATCATCGGCGCCTTCTATCCTAAATCAGTGACTGCACCGATCGCGATGGGTGTTGCAGAACGTTTGGGAGTATCACCAACACTGACCGCCGTCTTTGCAGTGATCACTGGCATCATGGGTGCCATTCTGGGCAGTCATATTCTTAACATCTTGGGTATGAAGCAGTGGTGGCAACGTGGCTTTGCCATTGGTGTGGCAGCACACGGCATTGGCACATCAAGAGCGTTTGCCGTTCATCCGGAAGCTGGTACTTATGCCAGTTTAGCCATGGGCTTGCACGGCATCTTGGGTGCATTGCTCATCCCACTCTTAAAGAATTATATCTAGTTGAGTATCAAGCGTTAAGCTTGATGAGCTTTTAACAAAGCATCAGCCACTGATAACAAGAGGCGATCTCTGCCTCTTCGTACGACCAATTGAACGCCCACTGGCATGCCATTTGGGCCTTTGAATAATGGCAGGGTGATGCATGGCAAACCCATCAAGGTCCAGACCCGACAGAAGATGGGGTCTCCTGTGGAAGTATGACCGTGTGGAGCTTCGCCGATTGCACTCGGTGCAATGATCACATCGATTTCGTGATTCAATAGTTGATCAATGGACATGCGGGCCTGCTCGGCAACAATCAAATCTGCGTTGTATTGCTCATAAGAGATTGCAGCACCTTGCTTGATCAAACCGCGCAACTGCTGACTCAACGCTTCTGCATGATTGCTTTGTTCAAAAGAAAAACTACGAGCACTCTCTGACCACATGATCCTGCCTTGCAGTTCTGACATCTTTTTAAAGATGGCTGGTAGCTTGATTTCAGGAACTGAAACTTTGAACAGATCTTCGACTAAAAGAGCCGCATGAGCGATAGCAGCCACAGTATCTGCAGAAGCCAAATGACCATCGTAGGTCAGGCAAGTGCCAATACGAGGTTTTTTACTGAGCTTATCAATCTTGGCCAATTCAGTATCGCCTGACATCACAGCAACACACAAGGCAGCGTCTTCAACAGTTCTACTTAAACTGCCCAAGGTGTCTAAAGAGGGTGACAAGCTTTTAGCGCCACCTAAACTGATTTTTCCATACGTAGGCTTATATCCAACCACGCCACAAAAAGCAGCCGGTCTGATCACTGAAGCAGCTGTTTGACTTCCGGTTGCCATTGGAATCATCTCATCAGCCACGGCAGCAGCAGAGCCGCTGGATGAGCCACCTGGGGTGTATTCAGGGTTGCGTGGGTTTCTGGTTTTACCACCCTTAAAGGTAGCGAATTCAGTGGTGACGGTTTTACCCAACAAGATGCCACCCGCTTGACGCATCAATGAAATATGCACAGCATCGCTGTTGGGGCGATTGTTTTCGTAAATAGGGGAGCCGTAACGTGTTGGAAAGTCATGGGTATCAAATAAATCTTTGGCACCAAATGGAAGGCCGTGCAACAAACCTTGATTGGCTGATCGATCCAGGTAACGCGCCCGATCAAGAGCAGCCTTGAAATTAGTTTCTACCCACGCCTGAGTTGAAGATTCTTTTTCTTCGATTCTTTCAATACAAGAGCGAAGCAATTCTTCGGAACTTAATTGATTGGCCTGAATTTTTTTGGCAGCTTCAGTGGCTGAAAGTTGATGTGCTTTTTTCATGACTGAATCTTACCCCTGAACAATCATTTGTGCTTCACCCATTCAATGATCATTCTTTTGAGTTGAATTTTTTCCCCTATGGTGCACTGGGTTATTATTTACAAAATACATAAGCAATTACAATCCATGGTTCTTTAAATGGAGGTTAGATTCAAATACTTGTTGAA
>JBFZCN010000081.1:0-3396 GCA_041307985.1 Burkholderiales bacterium | reverse complement strand
AACCCTTTGGGTCAATGTGAACCCCAAGTCGCGAAGAGATCAGTATTCGTAATCAACATCAGGGGTGAGTGCATCCTATGGATGGCAACTCCGATCATGTTGATCTATGTCAATTCAGATTAAATTACAGAATATTTATCGAAAGACTCAATCGACGAACAATACCCTTCAAATCATTGCGAGAACTCCATGATGAAAACCAAACATCAATTAAGCCTCTTCGCACTCATCGAGTACTGCACAAGCCTCGATTTGTGCTGCAGATGAGGGGCACTTCAGTCCTTGCACCATCGGCATAACGGCGCACGCAGCACACTGATTTCATGACCTAGGTCAATAACTCATTGCCCTACTCGGCATAAAGTGAAAATATGTTCGATCCACAAAAGGATGCCTTCATGAAAATCTTATTGGCTGTTGATGGCAGTGAATACACCAAAAAAATGCTAGCCTACTTGGCCACGCACGAAGAACTTTTCAGCACCAACAACAGCTACACCCTGCTGACGGTGAGCCCCCAACTGCCCTCTCGCGCACGCGCTGCCGCAGGCAAAGGCATGGTCGAGACCTACCACCGTGAGGTAACGAAACAAGTGCTCCGTCCGGTGACGAAGTTTTTGTTGCGCCACGGCATCGACGCAAAGACAGTGGCCAAAGTGGGCCATGCAGGTGAGATGATTTCCAACGCCGCCGACAGCGGAAAATTTGACTTGGTGGTGATGGGCTCGCACGGCCATGGCCTATGGGCTAACCTGATCATGGGCTCTGTCGCCACACAAGTGCTGGCAAACTGCAAAGTACCAGTGCTGTTGGTACGCTGAACTCGATATTGGGTTTGCGTTCCATGCACTTCTTGCTTGCGGCAATGGCCAACAATTGACACCTGAAACCATTAAATATAGCTATGGAAACTGGGGAATGCAAAATCAAAGCTGGAAGGCAATCCAGCGTACAACTCCCTCTAAAATTTCACGAAGCATATTCGGTTTCTTTGGTTTAAAGACTGATGATTTATTGCGTTGCAGGTATATCCAAGACGCAAATCCTTGAATGACAGTGGAATCGTAAAAGGCAACCATCAATTCATAGTTCAGAAATAGGCTTCGTTCATCTAAATTGGCAGAGCCTACTAACGCTAATGATTCATCAAAAACAAAAACTTTGGCGTGCATCATCGTTGGAAATAACCAAATATTGGCACCCGCCTTTGCCAGATCGCGCAGAGCCACTTTGCGTGCTATGTCCGCTAACAGATTAGATTGAACTGGGACTAGAAGATCAATGCGTACACCACGCTGTGCAGCTAGTTCTAGTGCTGTGAGCAAACTATTGTCAGGAACAAAATATGGTGTGATCAATAATATTCTGGACTGTGCGGTGTAACAACCTGAAACCAACATGGTGTAAATCGTGTCTTCTGCGCGATCGGGGCCGCTTGGAACTAAACGTGCACCTAATTCAGGATGTTTGACGGCATCTATTTTTCTGTCAAATTTTCTCAAGGGACTTTGTAGTGTGGCAAACGCCCAATCTGCTTCAAAAAGACTTTGGGATTGATACGCCAAATCACCATAGAGATCAAAACTCAAATCTACCCAATGCTTTACATCCTTTTTTTTATTTTTTATGATCTCAAAATACTTGGCAGTTAAGTTGCGTCCACCCGACCAAAGATGTTTGGAATCAGCAATAACTAATTTACGATGTATTCGCATATTGGTTTTGCCAAAAAAAGAAGGGTGTAGTGGTGGTGCAAATAAAACCACTTTGACGCCAGCGGCCTTTAAATCTTTAAAGCCAGGTAGGCCTTCATAGCAATAACCTAAAGCATCTACAAGCAAGCGTACTTTGACGCCCTGTTTTGCGCGTTCCACAAGGAGCTGAGAGATTCGATATCCGTCGACGTCTCGACCAAAAATAAAAGTACAGATATCTAATGTTTCTTTGGCACCTGCAATACATGCTTCTAGAGCTTGCAACGCTTGCGGTCCATTTTGATGAATTGTTATGTTTTGTATTGAAACAGCAGGTTGAAGTCCCAAAGCGATAGCTAGTTTTTCATCAACTTCATCAGTTTGGCTTGGCTTCTTTGAATTCCTAATATTTATTCTATTTCTGGTTTGTAAAGGCGCATCTATCTTTCGCCTACCGAAAAAAAAGTAAAGCGGAAACGCAACGTAAGGCAATAAAAGAAGAGATACAAACCAAGCGATCGCAGAAGATGGATGACGACGTTTTCTGTGTGTATGTGAGTCAATGGCGTAAAGGACTAACCCCAAAAGAGCGATCATTCCATGTATATCGAACCAATTAGTCAAATTAATCAGTGCTAGACAATTTATTTCTTGCCTTGGCTAGATGCGCGTCAAAATCAAAATTCGTTGGCGCATCAAAAGGTATATATTGATTTTGGTTTTGTTTTTTTGAAGCACGCATTTTGCTGAGCTTGTGCTTGATAGGACAGAAGTAATTTTCTGTTGCTCCAATCACTGCGCCAGCGAAAGCAACTACGCCCACTCCATAGGCACAATAAGTGCAATGGAATTTAGAAATCCAATCAAGATACTTTAATTCTTGACGGTCAAAGATGATGAAGTCTTCACGCGATAGTTTGGGAATTCCGTAAATCGTAAAACATGACCACTGATAAAAAGAAACAAAGCCATCAAGTATCAACAATGGAAAAATCATACTGTAGATGATTGGGCCGGTAATGAGATTTATAGATCTTGAGCGTTTTATTAAGGCTATGAGGCCTATCTGGTGGTTGTTAATGGGCATTTACATTTCCTCGTATAGTTATTTGATCTACTTTTCCTGAGATTAATCCAGCACAGTTGACTTGTATAAACAGTTAGTAAAACCTGATCGACGCAGCTTTGACACATTGCGCCAAAACTGAGATCCTCTTTGCCTCAGATTGCCTCAATTTGCCTGCGAATATCTCATAAAAATTACCATATAAATTGATTTAGATCAACTCTAATTGACAATGAGATTTTTGTGCAGTAAGGCAGACTATTAATTTGATCAATTGCCCATACCCTCTAAGTGTTGCAAGCATATCGTCTGCAACTACAAGAGGAAGCAGATGACATCTGCTGACGGCATCTTTGGTGCAAGACATACTTGGTGAAGAATGTTGGCAAGCAAAGCTGAAGAAAGAAAAGCTGTTGCTTGCTGATGTTTTTAGCAAAAAGACATTGAAAGATGTTGTAGAAGAAGACGAATTACGGTAAAAATCAACCTATCAACATTTAACTAGGGGTCAACAATGAGCAAACTTGAACAACTTTTGGCACAACGTGCAGCAATGGATGAAGCTATAGCTGCTGAAAAAAATAAAGGAAGAGATGATGCACTAGCCACTGTGCGTGGTTTGTGCAAGCAATACGG
>JBFZCN010000080.1:0-6205 GCA_041307985.1 Burkholderiales bacterium | reverse complement strand
ATCTACAGAGCTTGGTTGAGCATGGGTGATCGCATGGCAGCCGTGCAATTATCTGCCGCCTTGTTGGGCATCATTTTTTTACTACTACTGTTAGAACATGCCAGTCGTCGAAAAATGCGCTTTGCTGCCGGTGGCCAACGCTTCAGGCAAATCAAACCTTGGCGTTTACAAGGAAGAAAAGCTGTTTGGGCTAGCTTAGCGTGTTTACTGCCTTTGCTGTTTGGATTTATTTTGCCGGTCATCATCATGGCGTATTTGGCCATTTCAAGCGGTGAGGGTTTGAACGAACGTTATTGGAGTTGGTTGGGTAATACCATCACCTTATCGACTGTCACAGCAATTTGTGCGGTTGCCATTGCGGTTTGGTTGGCCTACAGCGCAAGACTTGCTAAAGGCGGCTTACAGCAAATGGTGAATCGCATGGTCAGCTTAGGGTACGCTGTGCCAGGAGCTGTTTTAGCCGTGGGTATTTTGGTCTTGTTAGGGCAGCTTGATATTGCTTGGCTGATTTCTGGATCGGTGGTGATTTTGGTTTATGCGTATTTGACACGTTTTTTATCTTCCAGTTTGCAAACAGTCGAAGCTGGTTTGAGCAAAATCACGCCAAGCATGGATGCCAGTGCGATGAGCTTAGGATCTGGTCGCTGGGAATTACTGAGAAAAATTCATTTGCCACTTTTGCGCCGCAGTTTGTTAACAGCTGGCTTGCTCGTATTTGTGGATGTCATGAAAGAGTTGCCAGCGACTTTGGTGTTGCGACCCTTTAACTTTGACACCTTGGCAGTTGTGACATATCAATTAGCCTCTGATGAGCGTTTGGCTGAAGCTGCATGGCCCGCCTTGACGATTGTGTTGGCAGGTCTTCTGCCAGTGATCATCCTGTCAAGAGCAATGTCTAAGGACTAAGCTTTTGGCGTGACGCCAAGAATTTCATGAAGCTTGGGTGAGGTGGTTGTGTACTGAAGATGTATTGCCTGTCCTGGGTAAATGTGGGCAGCGCATCCATAAGCGGCCAAAGTTGCCTCATGAAAGCCGCACAAGATTAATTTCTTTTTACCAGGGTATGTGTTGATATCGCCCACTGCAAAAATACCAGCAGTGCTGCTTTGAAACTTTTCTGTGTCTACCAATACCTGCTTATTTTCTAAATCAATGCCCCAATCAGCAATAGGCCCAAGCTTCGGTGATATACCAAGCAAAGGAAGCAAGGCGTCTAATGTCAGATCATGCGTTTGACCATTAAAGTCCGTGACCTCTAGGCTGATTATTTTTTCACCACTTGCTTTGAAATTAGTGACTTGTCCTACTTGAACCTTGATCAAGCCTTCAGCGCATAATTTTTGAAAACCTTGAATCAAGGATTCTTCTGCTTTAAAAACATCGCGTCTATGTACCAAGGTGACGCTTTTAGCAATGCCTGCTAATTCAATCGCGGCTTCTAAGGCAGCAGCTTCACCGCCGTTGATCACAACATCTTGATGGGCAAATTGCTTGGCTTCCTTGAATTTATAAAATACTTGCTTGCCTTCATGGGCATCAATGCCAGGTAACGATAATTTGCGAGCTTTGAACGCACCAACGCCCGCAGAAACAATGATGACTTTGCAGATAAATGTTTCTTGCGATGTCTGCACATCAAAGCGACCATCACTGCGTTTTTCTACCAGGGTGACTTCTTGCTTGAAGTGAGAGGGCGTTTTTAGAACTTTGATCTGCTCTAGCAAGCGATCAATCAACCCTTGACCGGTGCAAAAAGGAATTGCAGGGATATCGTAAATTGGTTTGTCAGCATAAAGCTCAACACATTGACCGCCTGCCTGAGGTAAGGCATCAATCAAGTGAGCTTTGATACCCAATAAGCCTAGCTGAAATACTTGATAAAGACCAACCGGTCCTGCGCCGATAACAATTGCATCTGTCTCAATGGTTGCTTGTTTATCTGCCACAAGATCTTTCTAAAAGATGCTTTAGCGAACCAACTCGCCCGATTTATTTTTCACATCTTTCCAATCATCTGCATCAGGTAAGCCACCTTTTGATTTTGTGATTGAAGGCCACTTGGCTGATAGCTCAACATTGTGTTTGATATAAGCTTGTTGATCACCTGGCACATCATCTTCGGCATAAATTGCATTGACTGGACACTCTGGAACGCAAACAGCACAATCAATGCACTCATCTGGATCAATGACCAAGAAGTTAGGGCCCTCACGGAAGCAATCCACTGGGCAAACGTCAACGCAATCGGTGTACTTACAACGAATACAGGCTTCAGTTACAACATAAGTCATGGCATCAAACTCAAAGAAGATGAAAAACGATATTTTATCTTAGACGGGCCTTTAAATTGCAGATAGCCTTATTGTTAGGCGTGGCATCGGCATTTCTATGTGATTTAAATCAATGACATACAATAAAGAAAACCAAGAAAACGTATAAAAATAGGAGACAAATATGTCACAAAATGCACAAAAACCGAAGATTTTGGTCGCACGCGCCATCTTTCCAGATCTTTTGGCTGAGTTGGAGAAGGTCGCCATCGTTCAATCTAATCAAAATGACCATCTTTGGAATGCGGCTGATTTAAAAGCTGCTTTGGCAGATAAGGATGCGGCGATTGTGTCTGGCGGTGAGCGCGTTGATGCCGATATTCTGAAAGCTTCCCCAAATTTAAAAATTGTTTCAAATATTGCCGTGGGTTACAACAACTTGGATATGCCAGCATTCAAAGCTGCCAATGTCATGGCCACCAACACTCCGGATGTGTTGACAGACACCACAGCTGATTTTGGTTTTACATTGATGATGGCAACAGCGCGTCGCGTCACTGAAAGTGAGCAATGGTTGAGAGCAGGTCATTGGGGCAAGTTCTCAATTTGTGATGCGCCACTCTCCATGGATATTCATCACTCCACGTTGGGCATCTTGGGCATGGGTCGTATTGGTCAGGCGATTGCTAAGCGTGCGCGCGGTTTTAATATGAATGTGACTTACTTCAATCGTTCACGTTTGCCTGAGGATTTGGAAAAAGAATGCGGCGCAACTTATGTTGATCGTGAGACTTTACTCAAACAATCTGATCATATTGTTTTGGTCATGCCTTACACCCCAGAGAACCATCATCTCTTTGGTGAAAAAGAACTGAATTTAATGAAACCCACGGCAACCCTTGTGAACATTGCGCGCGGTGGCATTGTTGATGAGCTAGCTCTTGCTAAAGCTCTTAAAGAAAACAGAATTTTTGGTGCTGGCTTGGATGTGTTCGAAGGTGAGCCGAAAGTGATTCCGGAATTATTGGCACTGAAGAATGTGGTGTTAGCGCCGCACATGGCGAGTGCCACAGAAAAAACCAGAAGAGCGATGATTCAGTTGGCGATCAAAAATTGTTTGGCTGGTTTGAATGGTCAAATGCCACCAAATTTATTGAAAGCTTGAAGCTAGAAATTAATCTTGAGCAGTAGGGGTTTTGGTGTCATTGATGGTGGTTTCTTTTACAGCCACCTCAATGCCACCAAATCTATCTGCAACCCAGTTGTAAACTTTGCATGCTAACCACAGCAAACCAAAGCCAACCAAGGCATTCAGAATCAATGCTGAAATCACTGTGAAACCAGGCAATTCACCATCTCTTACAAAAGCAACGAAGAGAGCCATTAAAACGATCGGCACTGAAAAACTCAAATACACCAACACCAATGTCTTGGCCGTATGAAGAGGGTCGACATACACAATTTCTTTTTTGGTGTGCTTGGTACTTGGCATTTTATTTTCAGTGAAATGTAGATATTGGTTGAATTGCTCGCAATTCTATACCAAATCCTAAACTAATGTTGCATCGCAATAAGCCCTGCAATAAGCCCCGCAATAAGGACATTGTTATCGGATGCCTTTATGCTTCAAAGCCCATAGTAGGTCAAAGACTTGGCTATGAGACTTGTTTAAACCAAACCCTCAAACAAAACCACCCCGACGTTGTCACCTGCTTGGATGTTTTCTTGATCGTGCGCTAAAACAATGAAGCAATCTGCCTCACTCATGGAGCGCAGAACTCCTGACCCCTGGGCGCCTGTGATTCGAACAGTTCTGTTGCCGGTGGCATCGGTGGACAAGATACCTCGTTGAAACTCAGTACGACCAGGTCGTTTGCGGATTGATTCAGTGGTCTTGGCTTGCATCATCGGTGGGGCTACTTGAGTGGCACCACTCATTGCCAAGAGGGCATTTCTGACAAATTGATAGAAGGTCACCATCACTGCGACAGGATTACCAGGTAAACCAAATAAAACCGCACGGTGTTGATCGCCTTGTATTGAACCGAAAGCCATCGGTCTGCCGGGGCGCATGGCAATTTTCCAAAAGCTCACATCACCAAGTTCACGCATGATTTGCTTGGTGTAGTCGGCCTCTCCAACGGAGACCCCGCCAGAAGTGACGACTGCATCACAAGTCGCTGCTGCCTTACTAAAGGTGGCACGCATCGCATCTGGATCATCTTTCACAACACCAAAATCATGAAGCTCAACGTTCAAGCGACTCAACATGCCAAAGAGTGTGTAGCGATTGCTGTCGTAAACACAACCCTCATCTAAGGGCTGCCCAATCGAGCGAAGCTCATCACCAGTGGAAAAGAATCCAACCTTGAGTCGACGTTTGACTGCCACAGAGCCCATGCCCAAAGAAGCAATCAAACCTAAGTCAGAGGGTCTGATGATCTTGCCAGCAGATAGAGCCGCTTGACCAATAGACAGATCCTCACCTTTTAAGCGACGGTTATCGCCCGCTTTGATCACAGAAGATTGAAACTGAATCTGATCACCATCCACCTTGACTAATTCTTGAGGGATGGTGGTGTCACAGCCAGCCGGCATCACTGCACCCGTCATGATGCGAACGCATTGGCCTTGATTTACCATGCCGTCAAATGCATTACCAGCAAAACCTTTACCAATCATTGTTAAAGAGGTCACACCATCTTTAACAATTGATGTGCCACTGAAGGCATAGCCATCCATGGCTGAATTATCAGCAGATGGAACATTGATAGGGGAGATGATGTCATTGGCCAGAACACGACCCAATGAGTCATAGATCGAGACTGTTTCTGTTTCAAGGGCTAATGAGGCTGGTCTGACAAAGTCGTCAACAATTTTTATTGCAACTTCAACTCGCAATGACTCTGGGTCATAGTCAGACATGCAAGTGACAACTGAATCAAGGGTGGGCAATGAACTCATCAAGATATTTCTTGTTTTAGCTGATGAAAATACTTAGCCACCGATGTAAGACATCTCAACTTTGCGCTTGCCTTCCATTTCTGGAGAGCCGCGCAGTTCAGAATATCGATCGGTGCGATGAGACCAAACCTGCGCAATGGCATTGCTGATCTCTAAATCTGATTTGCCAGCCCGAAGCAAAGCCTTCAAATCATGGCCCTCGGTGGCAAATAGACACAAATACATTTTTCCTTCTGTGGATAAACGAGCTCTTGAGCAATCTTTGCAAAAAGCTTGAGTCACACTGGAAATCACACCAACTTCACCAGATCCATCAGCATAGCGCCAGCGCTCAGCGACTTCACCTGGGTAATTGGGGTCAATATTGGTCAATGGGAAGGTTTCATGAATCTTGGCAATCACAGCAGCAGAAGGAAGAACCTCTGTCATATCCCAACCATTGGATGCGCCCACGTCCATGAATTCAATGAAACGCAAAATCACATCACTGCCTTTGAAATACTTGGCCATTGGAATGATCTCTTGATCATTGGTACCTTTTTTAACAACCATGTTGACTTTGATATTTTTAAAGCCAACTTCTCTGGCTGCTTCAATGCCATCCAAGACATCACCAACTGGAAAGCCAACATCATTCATTTTCTGAAAGGTCGCATCGTCCAAACCATCCAAGCTGATGGTCAATCTGGTCAAGCCGGCATCTTTTAAAGCCTGAGCTTTTTTACGCAATAAGCTGCCATTGGTGGTCAGTGTTAAATCCAATGGTTGACCGCTCAATGTTTTTAGAGAGGCCAACATTTCGATTAGTTTTTCAATGTGTTTGCGAAGCAGGGGCTCGCCACCAGTTAAGCGGATTTTTTCTACACCATGCTCAATGTAGATTTTGGCCAAACGAACAATCTCTTCAAAACTTAATAGATCCCCATGAGACAAATAGGGGTAATCTTTATCAAAGACCTCTTTGGGCATGC
>JBFZCN010000079.1:0-6869 GCA_041307985.1 Burkholderiales bacterium | reverse complement strand
ATCTTAGAAGGCTGCGTTCAACCAGGCATGCTACCCAACATCAATAATGCAAGCTTCAGAGTGATGTCTCACTTGGGCGTTGATGTTTTGGCAGCTCCTAAAGCCGGTTGTTGTGGCGCTCTGAAATACCATTTAAATGAACATGAAGCTGGATTGAATGATATGCGTCGCAATATTGACGCATGGTGGCCATACATCGAAGGAACAGCTCCTGAATGCCAAGGTGAAAAAGTTCAGGCGATCTTGATGAACGCCTCAGGTTGCGGCGTCACCATCAAAGAATATGGTCACATCCTTAAAGAGGATCCTGTCTATGCCAAGAAAGCCCAAGTTGTTTCAGATTTGTGCAAAGACTTGGTCGAAGTTTTACCTCAGTATGTTGAAAAGCTTCAAGGCTTGGTTGGTGATCGCGCCAAACAAGAAGGCGTGATTTTCCATCCACCTTGTACTTTGCAGCACGGCCAGAAAATCAAAGGTCAATTAGAGGCCATGCTTGGCAAGCTTGGCATCAGCATCAATACTTGCCAAGACAGTCACTTATGCTGCGGCTCAGCGGGTACTTATTCGATTTTGCAAGCAGATTTATCCAAACAACTAAAAGAGCAAAAACTGAACAACCTTCAGCAAGCTGTCACCGAACATCAGGCGCAAAGAATTGTTTCTGCCAACGTTGGCTGTATCACTCATTTACAGAATGAAACAACACCAGTTGAACATTGGATTGAACTGATTGATTCTCTTATCGAGAAGAACATGGGACATGTCAGCACTTCAAAATAATTTACATGCCATCAAAGAGCGCATCCAGCAAGCTGCAAAAGCTTGCGGACGCTCTACTCAAGACATTAAATTATTGGCTGTTTCTAAAACATTTCCGGCAGAAGATGTCAGAGATGCTCACTCTTTTGGTCAAACATGCTTTGGTGAAAACTATGTACAAGAAGGTGTTGCCAAAGTATTAGAGCTAAAAGATTTGCGCTCAAGCCTTGAGTGGCACTTTATTGGCCCGATCCAAAGTAATAAATCAAAAGATGTGGCAGAGAACTTTGACTGGGTTCACAGCATTGATCGCATCAAAATTGCCCAACGCTTAAATGATCAACGACCCCCACATTTACCTCCACTAGAGGTTTGTGTTCAAGTCAACATCAGCGGCGAACAATCCAAGAGCGGCATTAAGCCAGATGAGCTCTTAGACATCTGTCAAAAAATATCAGGCATGCCGCATTTGCATCTAAGAGGCCTCATGAGCATTCCCGAGCCTACCGAGGATATGCAGGCTCAAAGAAAATCGCACCAGCAGTTACGCGAGCTTTTAAGCCAGCTACAGCAATCCACCGCGCTGGATCATCAAAAGATCCAGCTAGATACTTTATCCATGGGCATGTCTTCAGATATTGAAGCAGCGATTGCAGAAGGTAGTACGATGGTGCGTGTTGGCACAGCAATTTTTGGCAAAAGAACTTATTTATGACTACATTAGCAAATCTTAAAATCGGCTTTATTGGTGGCGGGAACATGGCCAGCGCTTTGATTGGTGGCCTGATCAATCAAGGAGCTCAGGCAAAGAATATGTTTGTGGCCGACCCTTTTGATCAAACACGCCACCGCCTTGAAAGAGAGCTCTCAATCATTTGTGCAGCCTCTGTAGATAAACTATTACCGCACATTGAAAGCTGTGATGTTCTTGTCATGGCTGTTAAGCCACAACAATTTAAAGAAGCAGCCTCTGAGTTAGCACTTGTGTTGAAATCCACCACAAGCCAACCTCTTTGCTTGAGTGTGGCAGCCGGAATCAAAACAGCCGATATGGCCAAGTGGCTTGGCCACCAAAGAATCATCCGCGCCATGCCCAATACGCCTGCTTTGATTGGCGAAGGTATGACTGGCTTATTTGCAGATAGCAATATCAGCGCAGCAGACAAATCACTCGCAAGCTCCATTTGTGAGGCCGTGGGCAAGATTGTTTGGGTTAATTCTGAAAAACAAATGGATGACATCACAGCAGTATCTGGTAGCGGCCCAGCTTATGTGTTTGCCTTCTTAGAGTCTCTTGAGAAAGCTGCCATCGCTCAAGGTCTTTCACAAGAACAAGCCCGCCTCCTAGCAATCCAAACCTTGCAAGGGGCTGCCAAGCTTGCTGCCCAATCCTCCGAGTCACCAGCTACCCTCAGAGAGCGCGTGACTTCAAAAGGTGGCACAACCTATGCGGCATTGACGGTTCTTGAGCAAGAATCTTGGGCAAACATCATGATGAAGGCAGTTGCGGCAGCCAGCAAACGCAGTGAAGCCATGGGCGAAGAATTCAGTAAGCAGTAAGAATCAGCTTCAATCATTTCACTGATTGATGAGTCGCTAGAATTTTAGTAAGCAAAGGCGATGGCTAAAAATAAGCTCATGCCAAACCAATTGTTTCTTCTGAATGCTAAAAAGCATTTTTCCTTCTGACGATCTTTGATCAATTGGAAATAATAAATGGCCAGCAAAAAAGCCAATCCTAAAAAGATCCAAAAAATTGTGGGGAATACCAAAAGCCACCCAAGCACTGCAAAGCTAAGAATGCAGATGCCGTAGCAAATACAAATCGCCAATACATCATATTGGCCAAATGTGATGGCGGATGTTTTAATCCCCAACTTCACATCATCATCCCGATCAACCATGGCATAGGCGGTATCGTAAGCAATGGCCCAGGCGATATTTGCCAGCACCAGCAACCATGCATAAGCAGGAATCTCGTTCAAGACCGCTGCAAAGGCCATTGGAATACCAAATGAAAAGGCAATACCCAGAATAGCTTGAGGGATTGAGAAAAATCTTTTGGTGAACGGGTAAATAATCGCAATAGCCACCGCAGGAACAGACAAAAGCTTTGTGTATGTATTGAGTGGCAAAATCAAGATGAAGGCCACAATTGCAAGAAGCGCAGCAACTATGAGAGCTTCTACAGGTTTGATTCGTCCAGCGGTGACAGGGCGGTCTTGGGTTCTTGAAACGTGTCTATCAAAGTCTCTGTCGGCATAGTCATTGATGGCACAACCGGCGCTTCTCATCAGGAAACAACCCAAAACAAAAATGATCAGATGAGATAGTCTTGGCTCACCAGTTGATGCAATCCATAAACCCCATAAAGTTGGCCACAAGACCAATAAGGTACCAATTGGTTTATTGAATCGAATCAGCGCTAAATAATCAGCCAAGCTTGAAGACATTACAAGAAATCCACCCCGGTCATACCAGATGATTTAATCGCATCAGCTAAAGCGTGCATGGCTTTTGTTCTGGCGTAACTCTTGCGCCAAGCCAAAACCACGCGACGCTTAGGAATCGGATTGGCAAAAGGAATATAACGAATCAAGCCATGGCTGTTAGCGTCATAAGGAATCGATGTGATTGGCATGATGCTGATACCAATACCACCAGCCACCATCTGCCGAATTGTTTCTAAGGAGGATCCTTCAAAAGTGCTGATCTCTCCATCTTTTTGAGTTTTTTGCATCTCAGGACAAATATCTAAAACCTGATCTCTGAAGCAATGCCCTTCACCCAATAACAATGTTTTTTGTGACTGTAATTCAGCATGCTGAATGATGGATAGGGTTTGCCATGGATGTCCTTGAGGAACGGCCACCATAAAACCTTCTTCGTACAGAGGTAGCACCTCAAGACCACTTTGCGAAAATGTATCAGCCATGATGGCGGCATCGATGTCACCTTGCTTTAAAAGTTCTAAAAGCTTTGAAGTGAAATTTTCTTGAAGGTACAAAGGCATCTGCGGCAATACTTCACGACATTTGGCGATTAATTTTGGCAACAGATAAGGGGCGATTGTGTAGATGGTTCCTAGGCGCACAGGACCTGAAAGAGGGTCTTGGCCATGCTGAGCCAGGTGCTTGATGACCTGAGCATCATCTAATACCTTTTGGGCCTGATGGATGATTGTTTGCCCCAAGGCAGTGATCGCTAGCTCAGAACCAGAACGCTCAAAAATCTGAACATTGAGCTCATCTTCCAATTTTTTGACTGCAACCGATAAAGTTGGTTGAGAGACAAAGCAAGCTTCAGCTGCTCGGCCAAAGTGGCGCTCTCTAGCAACGGCAACGATATATCGAAGTTCAGTGAGTGTCATACCGAGAGGATATCAAGCTTTTAGGTATTCGGCACGATTACCTAGCCACCGCAATAAATGTTGCTGGGCAATCTCAGGGTGAATTGCGAGTAATTGCTTGGCCAGTTCTTGAGTTTTTGCAATCAACCAAGATTCTTTTTGTAAATCGATGAAACGTAACATCGCATCACCTGATTGCTTTGAACCTAACAACTCACCTGGTCCGCGCAAGGCCAAGTCTCGCTCGGCAATCACAAACCCGTCCTGAGTTTCTTTGAGCGTCTGCAAGCGCTCTTTTGCAGCCATTGATAGTTCTGGGCCATACAACAAAATACATACTGACTCAGCCGAACCTCGTCCGACTCGACCTCTTAACTGATGAAGTTGCGAGTAACCAAATCTCTCTGCATGCTCAACGATCATCAACGAGGCATTTGGCACATCAACCCCCACCTCAATCACAGTGGTAGCCACCAATACCTGAATGTCACCTGCTGCAAATGCTTGCATCACAGTATTTTTTTCAGAGCCCTTTAAGCGACCATGCACCAAACCAATGGTGACGCCAGGTAAAGCCTCTTGAAGTGCTGCATGAGTATCCACCGCTGTTTTAAGCTGTAAGACCTCAGACTCTTCGATCAAAGGACACACCCAATAAACTTGGCGTCCTTTATCTAACTCAGATACCAAACCCAGGACCAACTCTTGACGACGCTCATTTTTAACTAGTTTGGTGACAATGGGAGTTCTGCCAGGCGGCAATTCATTGATGACAGACACCTCTAAGTCAGCATAAAAAGTCATCGCCAGTGTTCTCGGTATCGGTGTTGCAGACATCATCAACTGATGACAATCAATTTCAACATCATCAATCTTTTGTTGTAAACGCAAACGTTGCTTGACCCCAAATCGATGTTGCTCATCAATCACCGCGAATCCCAATCTTGCGAACTCAACGCCTTCTTGGATCAAAGCATGGGTTCCAATCACCAATTGGGCTTGGCCATTACAGATCAGTTCTTGGGCTTCACGCTTTTCTTTGGCTTTCAAAGAGCCCGTCAACCACGTGATTTTGACGCCCAAAGGCTCAAGCCAATTTTTTAATTTACGGTAGTGTTGCTCTGCCAGTATTTCTGTTGGCGCCATGATTGCCGCTTGATAGCCATGATCAATGCAATGGAGAGCGGCCAAAGTAGCAACCACTGTTTTGCCGCTACCAACGTCCCCTTGCAACAGCCTGTTCATCGGATACGGCTCGCCTAAATCTTTCAAAATATCAAGCCAAGATAGCTGCTGAGCATTGGTTAATTGAAAAGGTAGTTGCTTTAAAAAATTCTCGAGCGCACCACCCTTGATGGCCTTCTCACTCATGCGCACCGCTTGACGGGCCAATCGTTTTTCACGAGCCTGTAAAAGAGATAACTGTTGAGCCAGCAACTCCTCTATCTGAACACGCCTCCAAGCAGGATGATGGCGATCCTGAATCGCTGCCAAGTCATCAGACTTTCTTGGCTGGTGCAAGGTATTTAAAGCGCTCCATAGACTTGGAATATCTAAACCCACAAAAGTGCTTGCCATCAACTCTTTAGGTAAAAGATCTTTTAAATTTGACTGCAGTTGATCATCTTTAAAAGCTTTACTGATGGCTTGACGAATCACGTGCTGACCAACACCTGCCACGGTTGAATAAACCGGCGTCAAAGTGCTTGGCAAAGGAGCATCGGGACTCACCGCTTTAACGCCTGGGTGAACCATCTCGGGGCCATAAAATCCATCTCTGATCTCACCCCGAACCCTTAAATTAACACCGAGAGACATTTGCTTTTGCTGGCTAGGGTAAAAATTCAACCATCGCAGGAATAACTCATCCCCATGATCATCCCTGATCACAACCAATAATTGCCTTCTGGGGCGGAACAAAACCTCTTGCTTGATCACCACCCCTTGGACCTGAAAGGTCAATCCACCAAAAGTACCAATAGCTTGAGCAATCGTTGATAATTTGGTTTCGTCTTCATAACGAATGGGTAGATGTAAAACGCAGTCCAAGCTGGAATGCAATCCTAGCTTTTCTAATGAGGGCGAACTGGCTTTTTTAGTCATTGATAAAATCTTTATATTCCCATGGTACAGCGATGCGTCTTTCAGACTTTAATTACAACCTACCGCCTGAGTTAATTGCTCAACACCCACTTCCCAATAGAACGGCTAGCAGATTACTCGTTCTGGAAAATCATGCTGCAGACCTTGTCATCAAAGATCAACAATTTACTGATTTGATTGATTTATTAAACCCAAATGACTTGATGGTATTCAATGATACAAAAGTTATTCCCGCTCGTTTGTTTGGCAAAAAAGAATCCGGTGGTGCTGTTGAAGTTTTTTTAGAAAGAATCACTGGTGAAACCACAGCGGTTGCACAAATCAGAGCTTCAAAATCACCAAAGCCAGGCAACAAAATCATCTTAGGCAGTGATGAAGAGCCATTTGAAATAGAAATCATGGGTCGTCCTGATAACTCAGACAATAGATTTTATGAGATTAAATTCTCGTCCCCATGTTTATCCCTGCTAGAAAAACATGGGCAACTTCCGCTACCACCCTATATCACTCATGAAGCCAGCGCTGATGATTTAGAGCGCTACCAAACGGTTGTGGCTAAAAATCCTGGCGCAGTTGCTGCCCCAACCGCGGGCCTTCACTTTGACCAAGAAACTTTGGACAAAATCATGGCCAAAGGGATCAAGTACACCACCCTCAC
>JBFZCN010000078.1:0-3123 GCA_041307985.1 Burkholderiales bacterium | reverse complement strand
TTGACCGCGAGCAACAGATGATTGAAGTTGATAAGGTTTTGACTGAAATCGGTGCTCACGAAACCCCTCAGTTAGTTGTGGTTAATAAAATCGACCAAGTCCCTGCTTTAATGGAAAGAGGGCCGGTTGTTCGATATGATAGAAGTGGCAAGGTTGCAGCCATATATATCTCTGCCAAAGAAGGCATTGGTTTGGATTTGCTACGACAGACATTGGCTGATTTAGCAAGGAACACTGATAGAATGAAGGTTCCTGTAGATGAGGTTCCCTCTGTTGCAGAATTAAGTTCACAGGCCCCAGTTAAACGCTGGGAATCGTTAGATGTTTTTCATACTCGTACAGGAATGTATTCTCCCTTCGATGCGTAAATTACTAAAAATATTCTCAGTTAATGACCCCGGTTGGGGCAATAACCACCAGTCAGGCCCTGATCGTGGCCGTGATGAAAAAGACGCGACGCCACCTCGTCAAGAGGAGAGACCTCGTCAGCCTCAAAAACAAGATGGCCCACCTGATTTAGATCAGTTGTGGACAGACTTCAATAACCGCCTGAATAATTTATTCAAAGGCAAACGCCAAGGCGGTGGCAATAATGAGCCTCCATCATCCAAAGGGACCGGTGGTAGCGATGGCATGAAGTCAGGCATTGGCGCTGGAGTGGTGGTTTTGGTGGCTGTCGTGGTTTGGGTATTCAGCGGCTTTTTCATGATTCAAGAAGGTCAGACTGGTGTGGTCTTGCATTTTGGTAAATACAGTCACACCACACGCCCTGGTATCAACTGGCGCATGCCTTGGCCGGTTCAGTCTCACGAGGTGGTGAACCTATCATCTATTCGTTCAGTTGAAGTAGGTAGAACTAGTTTAATCAAATCATCAAATCTCAAAGATTCTTCAATGTTGACTGAAGACGAGAACATCATTGATGTGAAATTTGCTGTTCAATATCGCTTGAAAGATGCGTCTGAGTATTTGTTCAATAACAAAGATCCAGATGCAGCGGTTGTGCAGTCTGCTGAAACAGCGGTGCGCGAGATCGTGGGTAAAAGCAAGATGGACAACGTCTTGTACGAGAATCGAGAAAAGCTCGCCATTGATTTGAATACATCCATCCAGAAGATTTTAGATAGTTACAAAGCAGGAATTTTCATCACCAGCGTGACTGTTCAAAACGTGCAGCCACCTGAGCAAGTTCAGGCAGCGTTCGATGATGCTGTTAAGGCTGGTCAAGACCGCGAGCGTTTGAAAAGCGAAGGTCAGGCTTACGCCAATGACATCATTCCGAAAGCTCGTGGTGCCGCTGATCGTTTGATGCAAGAGGCGGAAGGTTACAAGGCCAAAGTGACTGCAACGGCAGAGGGTGATGCAACTCGTTTCAAATTGATTCAAGTGGAATATGCCAGGGCCCCTCAAGTGACTCGAGAGCGCATGTACATCGATGCCATGCAGGAAATTTATAACAACGTGACCAAGGTCATGGTTGATCAACGCTCAAGCAATGGTAGCTTGCTGTACTTGCCATTGGATAAACTGATTCAGCAGGTGGGGCCAAACAATACCCCAATACCTTTGCAGACCTCAAACACCATGGCAAACACACCTGCCAATATCCCAACTCCTAGCCCTAACTCACCAATTGTGAATCCTGCAGCAGTTCCTGCTAGCAGAAGCGACACCTCTGGTTTGCGTAGTCGTGAACGATAGGAGACCAACAAAATGATGAATCGAATTTTCCCAATTATTGCCGGCCTGTTTATTTTGGTTGGCCTTTTATCTTCCACCATTTTTGTTGTTGATCAACGTCAGTATGCAGCGGTGTTTGCTTTTGGAGAACTAAAGCGCGTGGTTGAAGAGCCTGGCTTGCAATTTAAATTGCCGCCGCCATTCCAAAGCGTGCAATTCTTTGAGCGCCGCATTTTGACCATTGACACACCAGATGCTGAGCGTTTCATCACGGCTGAAAAGAAAAACTTATTGGTTGATTCTTTCGTGAAGTGGCGCATTGTTGAACCACGTAAATTCTTCATCAGCTTCAGGGGTGATGAGCGTATGGCTCAAGACCGTCTGAACCAGCTGGTCAAGTCAGCTTTGAACGAAGAGTTCACCAAGCGCACCGTTCGTGAATTGATTTCTGAGCAGCGCGAGCAAGTGATGCAAAACATTCGTCAGAAAGTCGCTGAAGAAGCTGCAGACATTGGTATTGAAATTGTGGATGTGCGTTTAAAGCGCATTGACTTATTGGCAGAGATCAGTGAATCTGTCTTCCGCCGTATGGAAGCCGAGCGTAAGCGTGTGGCCAATGAGTTGCGTTCAACTGGTTCTGCTGAGTCTGAAAAAATCAGAGCCGATGCTGAACGTCAGCGTGACATTATTCTGTCCAGAGCCTACCGCGATGCTCAAAAAATCAAAGGTCAGGGCGATGCAAGAGCCACGGCTTTGTATGGTGAAGCATTCAACCGTGATCCACAATTTGCTCAGTTTTACAGAAGTCTTGAGGCCTATCGCAGTAGCTTTAAATCTAAGCAGGACTTGATGGTGATGGACCCAAGCTCAGAGTTCTTGAAATTCATGAAGAGTAGCAGACCGCAGTCAACAAACCCTAATGCAACGGCCAAGTAATGAATCGCTGGTTATTGCCTGAAAACATTGCAGACATCTTGCCTTCTGAGGCAAGAAAGATTGAAGACTTGCGCCGTATCCTATTGGATCGCTTTCAAGCCTATGGCTATGAATTGGTGATGCCTCCAATGTTGGAATATTTAGATTCATTGTTGACGGGTTCCGGTCAGGATTTAAATCTTAAAACCTTTAAATTGGTGGATCAGATTTCTGGCAGAACCTTGGGCTTGCGTGCAGATATGACGCCACAAGTTGCCAGAATTGATGCACATTTGCTGAATCGACAGGGTGTTGCACGTCTTTGCTACGCTGGATCAATTCTTCACACCCGAGCAGCCGCTGGTTCAAGTTCTAGAGAGCAATTGCAATTGGGTGCAGAGATTTATGGCCATGCTGGCTGGGAAGCCGATCTAGAAATCCAGGCTTTGTTAAATGACGTCCTTAATTTGAGTCAAGTCGGTGAAATCACTCTAGACATGTCTCATGCTGGTCTTTTGACGGCTATTT
>JBFZCN010000077.1:0-2848 GCA_041307985.1 Burkholderiales bacterium | reverse complement strand
GAATAGCCGTTGAAAAAAATCAAAAAATAGACTTTTTGCCGAATTAACACATACATATAGATAAATAAAGGGAGTTCGAATGACCTACGTAGACCCACAAGTTACTGGCCAAACATCCAATCCATATTCTGGCCAAACAACTGGTCAAGTTAGTCAAAGCCCTTCAGAGGGATTTGTGGCCGGTGGTGTCGGTGGTGCGCAAGCAACACAATTAAGCGATTACAAAATCATTCGTCGCAATGGATCAGTCGTGGCCTTCGAGCCATCAAAAATTGCCATCGCCGTTACAAAAGCATTTTTAGCCGTTAATGGTGGCCAAGGTGCAGCATCTGCGAGAGTGCGCGAGCAAGTAGAGCAGTTGACGCAAGTGGTTGTGCGCGCTTTATTGCGCAGCCGTCCGAATGGCGGAACTTTCCACATTGAAGATATCCAAGATCAAGTTGAATTAGCGTTGATGCGCAGTGGTGAGCACAATGTGGCGCGTGCTTATGTGCTTTATCGTGAAAAGCGTAATCAAGAGCGTGCAGCACAAGTGGCTGCTCAGCCAGCAACTCCAATCGTTGATCACCCAGGAATCAACGTGAGTGACAACGGTGTGATCAAGCCATTGGATATGGTTGCATTACAAATGGTGATTCAGGCTGCTTGTGAAGGTTTGGGTAATGCGGTGAATGCAGAGCCAATCATCAAAGAAACCATCAAAGGTTTGTACGAAGGCGTTCCAATGGCCCAGGTGTATGACTCAGCTATTTTGGCGTCACGCACATGGATTGAAAACGATCCAGCCTACAGCCAGGTGACCGCACGTATTTTGATGCACACCATCCGTAAAGAAATCTTAGGTCGTGAAGTACCACAAGGTGCTATGGCTGCTGAATACATCAGCTACTTCCCACAATTCATCAAGCAAGGCGTGGATGCAGAGTTGCTAGACAAGCGTTTGTTGACTTACGACATGGTCAAGTTGGGCGCCGCTCTAAAAGCAGATCGTGATTTGCAGTTCAACTACTTGGGCTTGCAGACTCTGTATGACCGTTATTTCTTGCACATTGAAGATCACCGCATTGAAATGCCTCAGGCATTCTTCATGCGCGTGGCCATGGGCTTGGCATTGAATGAAGTGAATCGCGAAGAGCGTGCGATTGAGTTCTATGAAATCTTGTCAACATTTGATTTCATGTCCAGCACGCCAACTTTGTTCAACTCAGCCACATTGCGTTCACAGTTATCTAGCTGCTACCTCACAACGATTCCAGATGACTTGGATGGTATTTACGAAGGTTTGAAAGAAAATGCTTTGTTGTCTAAGTTTGCCGGTGGCTTGGGTAACGATTGGACGAATGTGCGTTCTTTGGGCAGTCATATCAAAGGAACCAACGGTAAATCTCAAGGCGTTGTGCCATTCTTGAAGGTGGTGAACGACACAGCGGTTGCAGTGAACCAAGGTGGAAAGCGCAAGGGTGCAGTTTGCGCCTATTTAGAAACTTGGCACTTAGATGTGGAAGAGTTCTTAGAGTTGCGCAAGAACACGGGTGATGATCGTCGCCGCACGCATGACATGAACACAGCTAACTGGATTCCAGACTTGTTCATGAAGCGTGTGATGGAAAAAGGCGAGTGGACATTGTTCACGCCATCAACTTGCCCAGATTTGCACGACAAGTTTGGTTTGGAGTTCGAAAAAGCTTATTTGGCTTACGAGCAAAAAGCGGCCAATGGTGAAATCAAGCCATTCAAGAAGGTCAATGCTTTAGATATGTGGCGCAAGATGCTAGGCATGTTGTTTGAAACAGGCCACCCATGGATCACTTTCAAGGACCCATGTAATGTTCGCAGCCCTCAGCAGCACGTTGGCGTGGTTCACTCATCAAACTTGTGCACAGAAATCACTTTGAACACCAATGAAACAGAAATCGCTGTTTGTAACTTGGGTTCAGTGAACTTGGCTGTTCATTTGAAGACCGACGCCAGTGGCAATTTGGTGCTTGATCACGAGAAACTCCAAAAAACCATCCGCACAGCGATGCGCATGTTGGATAACGTGATAGATATTAACTATTACGCAGTGACCAAAGCTCGCACATCAAATATGAAGCACCGTCCAGTTGGCATGGGCATCATGGGCTTCCAGGATTGCTTGCACATGTTGCGCATTCCTTATGCCAGCGATGCAGCAGTTCAGTTTGCTGATGAATCCATGGAAGCTGTTTGCTACTACGCTTACTTGGCCTCAACAGAGTTGGCCGAAGAGCGCGGCACTTACGAGACTTACAAAGGTTCTTTGTGGGATCGCGGCATCCTGCCACAGGATTCAGTCAAATTATTGGCTGAACAGCGCGGCGGCTATGTTGAAGTCGATATGTCTTCTAAGATGGATTGGACACCAGTGCGCAACCGTATCAAGCAGTTCGGTATGCGCAATTCAAACTGTGTGGCGATTGCGCCAACAGCCACAATCTCTAACATCATTGGTGTTTCAGCTTGTATCGAGCCAACCTATCAGAACCTGTTCGTGAAATCGAATCTTTCAGGTGAGTTCACCGTGGTGAACGACTATTTGGTTCGTGATCTGAAGGCTCGTGGTTTGTGGGACGAAGTCATGATTGCTGACTTGAAGTACTTTGACGGTTCATTGTCAAAAATCGATCGCATTCCTCAAGATTTGCGTGATTTGTACGCAACAGCATTTGAAGTTGAGCCTCAGTGGTTGGTTGAGGCTGCGTCACGTCGTCAAAAATGGATCGATCAAGCTCAGTCATTGAATATTTACATGTCTGGCGCATCTGGTAAGAAGTTGGATGACACCTACAAACTCGCTTGGTTGCGTGGTTTAAAAACAACATATTAC
>JBFZCN010000076.1:0-3800 GCA_041307985.1 Burkholderiales bacterium | reverse complement strand
CGTGCGCAGCGTCGTATTGAAGAATTACAGCGCATTGAAGAGTTGAACGCCAAAAAAACGTCTGAAGAAAAAGAGAAGGACCGTAAAAAGCGTCCTGCTGAATTTGGTTCAGCGGAAGACTTCATGCTCACTCAGGCTGCAGCGTACTTAAAAGGTCAACCAATTAAAAAATCCAAGTCTCGCTTGGAGTAAAAGAATCTGGCGATGAACGATCAGGAACTTCTAAGATACTCACGCCACATTCTTCTGGATGATCTTGGTATTGAAGGCCAAGAAAAGATTCTGTCGTCTCATGTTGTTGTGATTGGTGCAGGTGGTCTTGGCTCTGCAGCTGCGCCTTACTTAGCAGCAGCGGGTGTTGGCAAGATCACATTGATTGATCATGACGTGGTAGATCTAACGAACCTTCAACGTCAAATCATGCACCGACAGAATTCTATTGGCATGCCCAAGGTGAGCTCTGCAAAAAAAATGTTGCAAGAGCTCAATCCCAATCTCAATGTGCTTGCTCTTGAACAAAAAGTCACGGCTGAGCTATTGGATGAACTTTTACCCAATACCACCGTTGTCTTAGATTGCACAGATAACTTTACAAGTCGTCATTTGATCAATGCTGCCTGCGTGAAACATAAAACTCCATTGGTGAGTGGTGCAGCCATTCGCTTTGATGGGCAGTTAACGGTGATCGATCCAAGACAAAAAGGCACACCTTGTTACGCATGCCTGTTTCCGCAGGATCAAGAGTTCAATGAAGTTCAGTGCTCAACCATGGGAGTTTTTTCACCGCTGGTTGGCATCATTGGAGCGATGCAATCAGCTCAAGCACTTCAAGTGATCACGGGTGTTGGTCAAACTCTTTGCGGAAAACTATTGCTGTGGGATGCCAGATCAACTCAGATTGACACGATTGAATTACATCAACGTGATAACTGTGAAGTTTGTTCAGGCAGTTAATCAATCAAGCATTGATTGATTTATTGAATCAATATTCATCAGGCATTGATTTTTTGAAATGCCGCCTGAATTTCTTCAGGCTCAATCGCTGCCAATAAACCATCAACCGCCAATTTCAACTGCTTGGTGTCTGATCTCAAGATTTCTTGTTTGACCGACAAAAGCTGTTTGAAGTGCAATGAGAAATCAGTCAAGCCCATGCCCAATAAAACTCTGGTCATTGAAGCATCGCCAGCCATCTCACCACAAACGGATACCGGCATCTGAGCATTTTTTGCATCTCTGATGATGCCTGCAATCAATCTTAAAACCGCGGGATGTAATGGGTCATACAGATGCGCAACAGAGTTATCTGCACGATCAATGGCTAAAGTGTATTGAATCAGATCATTGGTACCAATCGATAAGAAATCTAAACGGCGAATGAACAAGGGTAGTGACAGTGCTGCGGCAGGGATCTCAATCATGGCGCCAACCTGAATACCTGGATCAAAACTTATACCTTCTACTTCCAGCTGGTTTTTAGCTGTTTGTATCAAGTCCAAGGTTTGATCAATTTCTTGGGCATGTGCCAACATGGGGATCAAAATCTTGATCTTGCCAAATGCAGATGCCCTTAAGATTGCTCGGATCTGAAGCAAAAACATTTCAGGCTCAGACAATGACCATCTGATGGCGCGCAAACCCAAAGGTGATAAATAGTTGGCACTGCCATTATCTTTGGCATCCAAGGGCTTATCCGCACCAATATCAATGGTTCTGATGCTAACGGGCAAGCCCTTCATGGCTTCAGCTGTTTTACGGTAAGCCCAGAACTGCTCTTCCTCGTCCGGCATTTTTCCTTGACGATTCATGAATAAAAATTCGGATCTAAACAGGCCAATCCCAACGGCACCAGAATCTAATGCCATAGGAGCATCCTCAGGCATTTCAACGTTAGCCATCAAATCGATGTGCTGCCCATCTGCAGTCACTGTTGGCGTGTGCTTCAGTCTTAAAAGTTTTTTCTTTTCAAGCTTTCTTGCTGACTGTAAATGCCGGTATTCCTCAAGAATGAACGGGCTTGGGTCAACGATGACAATGCCACGATCACCATCGATGATGAGCCAATCATCTTGTCTGATCAACTCGCTGGCGCTTCTGACACCCACAGCCGCAGGAATATCCAAACTTCTTGCAACAATCGCAGTATGAGAAGTTTTACCGCCTAAGTCAGTGACAAATCCACCAAAAGCCAATTCTTTGAAGCGCAACATGTCTGGCGGAGAAATATCATGGGCCACCACAATCACTTCACTCAGCTCTCTGTTTTCAGAAACTGTTTTATAGAAGGCGCCAATGGTTTGATGATCCTCACCCAAATGAAGGACCTTCATGACTCGCTCAACGACCTGACGAATATCTGCTGCTCTTTCGCGCAAATAGGCATCCTCAATTTCTGCAAATTGTTCGAGCACATTTTCTAACTGAGTGGCCAAAGCCCATTCGGCGTTATATCTTTTTTGTTGAATCAGCTCCAGAGGTTTTTCTGTCAGAGTTGGATCGGCCAAAATCATGCCGTGCACATCCAAGAATGCCGCCATTTCTTCAGGTGCTGCCTCAGGCAAACCTGCTCTTAATGCTTTTAATTCTTGTCTAACAATTTGAAATGCGTCGAGAAGCCTTTTTTGTTCTGCTGGTTCACTGCCTTCAGAAATCAGATAATGCTTCACATCCATGGCGGATGGGGCGATCCTCAGGGCACGACCTATCGCAATACCATTCGTAACCGGAATACCATGAAGCGTAAAAGACAAATTACTGACCTTCCCCAAAGCGATCATTGATGAGTGCCTGAATGGCATCAAAAGCTTCTTGCGCTTGATCACCATCAGTCTCAAGCGTGACAACACTGCCCATACCAGCTGCTAGCATCATCACACCCATGATACTTTTAGCGTTTACTCTTCTGCCGCCCTTGGATAAAAAAATTTCACAAGGGTACTGCCCTGCCATCTGAGTTAATTTAGCTGAGGCGCGCGCATGCAATCCAAGTTTGTTGATGATATTAATTTCTGCACTTGGCATTCTTAATCCTTAACTTCCATCTGTTTATTTTCATCGACATGACTACTATGGCCAATTGGAATAATTCCTTGCTGACCACCATGCATGGCTTTTTGAGCTGCAGAATCTAAAGGTTCTGCTCTATAAGCAATGGCGCGCATCAACATCGGCAAATTGATTCCTGCAATAACTCTCACGTGCCCATCGAACTCTTTCATATTAGCCAAACGACTGGCCACATTGGCTGGGGTGGCGCCCATGATGTCGGTTAGCACCAGAAGCCCCTTATCAGAAATGATGGAGCGAGCGGCCTCTATTGTGCGCTCCAAGGTCAATTTTGCATCTTCGTGCGCCATGACATCCAGGGCTTTTAAACGGTCCGGTATCTCACCATACACATGGCGAGTGAATTCTTGTAATGCGGACGCCAAAGGCGCGTGGGCGATGATTAAAATTCCGGCCATTTAATGAATATGTTTCTCTAAATTAGTTAACCATTGCAATGCCACATCATGACCTGTTTGCTCAGTAATTTCAACAAAGCAAGTTGGGCTTGTGACATTTATTTCTGTCAAATATCCGCCAATAAAATCCAGGCCCACCAAATGTAGACCTCTTGCAGCCAACTGTGGAGCAAGCTCTTGGGCAACCTTTAATTCCTGCTGAGTTAGTGCCTGGGCGACGCCCTTACCCCCTGATGCCAGATTGCCTCTCACTTCACCAGCCTGTGGAATACGAGCCAAGCCAAAAGGCACAACTTCTCCGCCGATTAATAACACCCGCTTGTCGCCTGCAGTAAT
>JBFZCN010000075.1:0-2744 GCA_041307985.1 Burkholderiales bacterium | reverse complement strand
AAGGACAAAGTGGCCGCCGGAATACCCAAGCTTTCTTTAATTTCTGAGGGAGTCACCCCTTCAGCACCCTTTTGCACAATCAGGCGGAAGATATTGAGCCTTGATTCTTGACCAAGGGCTAGGAAGGATTGAACTGCGTCTATATTTTTCATAATTCCATAATAATGGAATTATGTGACAGATTCATGACAGTTCAGTGATACCCCACCCCGTTAATTAAGGCGCTTTAGTGAACCTTTTGTGACTTGCCTTATTTGTCTTCATATTGACATATCAATCAAGGACACTCGTAACATACAAGGGAGTTAGATATGTATAACTATGAAGAAGCTGTTAAACAATTACAAGAAACTGGTTCCATCAGTTTAATTAATTTCAAAGAGTTACCTTATGAAGATCTTGAGGAGCTATTGGAAGAAATTAAAAAATGGTGTGTTTATGCCAACGGCAATAAAGACAAACTAGAGAAGAAATCTAAGAAAAAAGATAAAAAGAAGAAAAAGAAGTGATTAACTTCTTAAACTGGAATGGTCTGGGCGATGCTCTTGGCCTGATCCTGGGCTTGGTGTGCATCTTGTGCTTCAACCATCACTCTGAGTAAAGGTTCTGTGCCTGATGGGCGAATCAACACTCTGCCACTGCCATTGAGGTTTTTCTCTGCTTGTTTGATTGCTTCTTGGATCTTGGTATCAGACGTCCAGTCATAACCTTGCTGGTATTTAACATTGATCAAGGTTTGCGGGAACAAAGTGACCTTCTCTAATAGTTGCGCCAAGGTTTTTTGATTTTGTTTCATGACAGCTAGCACTTGCAGTGCTGCCACAATGCCATCACCCGTGGTGTGCTTGTCCAGACAAATGATATGCCCCGAACCTTCGCCACCTAATTGCCAATTGTTTTCTTTGAGCTTCTCAAGAACATAACGATCACCCACTTTGGCGCGCTCGAACTGAATGCCTTCGGCCTGAATAGCTTTTTCAACAGCCATATTGGTCATCAAAGTACCAACAACTCCTTTGACTGACTCACCGGCATCTTTTCTTGATTTGGCAATCAGATAAAGAAGTTCATCGCCATTGAATAATCTGCCATCAGCATCGACCAATTGCAGACGATCAGCATCACCATCTAGAGCAATGCCTAAGTCTGCTTTTTCTTCTTTGACTTTTTCAATCAGTGCTTTGGGGGCTGTAGCGCCCACACCATCATTGATGTTTTTACCGTTTGGGTGAATACCAATTGAAACAACTTCAGCACCCAACTCGTGGAACACATGCGGGGCAATGTGATAAGCCGCACCGTGAGCACAGTCCACCACCAACTTAAGACCATGAAGACTCAAGTGATTAGGGAAGGTACTCTTGCAAAATTCAATATAACGACCTGTTGCATCATCCAAACGCTTCGCTTTACCCAAGTGAGCTGAATCGACGCAGTTCATCGGCTCATTCAGAGCAGCTTCGATTTGTAATTCAACAGCATCATCTAATTTGTCACCATTGGCAGAAAAGAATTTAATGCCATTATCGTGATATGGATTGTGTGAAGCAGAGATCACCACACCTGCAGACAAACGCAAGGTGCGTGTTAAGTATGCAACCGCTGGTGTTGGCATCGGCCCACACAACATCACATCCACACCCGCTGCAGAAAAGCCTGACTCTAAAGCGGCTTCTAATAGATAGCCTGAAACACGGGTATCTTTACCAATCAAGACAGTTGGTTTGCCATGGATGCCGGCATTTTTTGCCAACACTTGACCTGCGGCAAAACCCAAGCGCATCATAAAGTCAGGGACGATCGGAAACTTACCGACTTCCCCACGAATACCATCTGTACCAAAATATTGACGTGTCATATATGCATTTTATAAGCATTCTTGGGCGGCCACCCATATTTTGACTGCGTCCATGGTTTCATCTACGTCATGTACTCGCAAGACCTTGGCACCTCGCTCTAAAGCCATCAGAGCGGCTGCCACACTCGCGGTTTGACGATGAGCCATGTCTTTGCCTGTGATAGCACCCAAACTTGATTTTCTAGAAATACCCGCCACTACCGGTAAACCGTGTTGGCAGAATGCTTGGAAGTGGGCCAACATGGTCATGTTGTGCTCCAAGGTTTTACCAAAACCAAAACCTGGATCAATGGCCAAGCGCTCGCGCGCAACACCTTCGTCTTCCAAAGCCACGCATCGTTCCATCAAGAAACCGTTCACCTCAGCGACCACATCTTGGTAGTGTGGATCAAATTGCATGGTGCTCGGATCTTTTTGCATGTGCATGAGCATTACGCCACAGGCACTGTTTTTAATTGCTTCAATCGCTTGCGGTTGTCTGAATGCCCAAATGTCATTCACACAATCAATCCCAAGATTGATGGCTGCGGTCATCACTTTTGCTTTGTAGGTGTCAATTGAGATTGCCACCGGCGAACCTTTAAGTGCTTCCAAGATAGGCATGACACGATCTAACTCTTCTTGCAGTGATAAAGGTTCAGAGCCAGGACGACTGGACTCACCGCCCACATCAATCATTTCTGCGCCTTCGGCAATCAATCGTTCCGCTTGTCTCAGCGCAGCATCACGATTGGTAAATTGGCCGCCATCAGAAAATGAATCTGGTGTGACATTAAAAATACCCAACACCACCGGAGCAGTGCTTTTGCGCCAGTAAAAAAGAAAACGCCCGCAGCGCCATGCCGCGGGCGTTAAGTCATACTTAGCCATTAAGCCGCCGCTGGGG
>JBFZCN010000074.1:0-6627 GCA_041307985.1 Burkholderiales bacterium | reverse complement strand
TGTTTTGCCAACCAACTCAGGGTTGATCGTTGGGGTTTCTACTTCAAGCTCAATGCCTGATACTAGGAGTTGCTCAACGACTTCTCTGTTGTGAGCTTCGCTGAAGAAACTGAGCAAGGATTTAGCCACCACGGGGCCTACATCGTTAACCTGAAGCAACTCTTCTTCATTGACCGCCATCAGTTTGTGAATCTGGCCAAAATGTTTGGCCAAATCTTTGGCCGTGCTCTCGCCAACGTGACGTATGCCTAGAGCAAAAATAAATCTGGCCAAAGTATTTTTTCTGGATTTTTCGATTGCTTGAAGCAGGTTCTCGGCGGACTTTTCACCCATGCGATCTAAATTTGCCAAAGCCATTAGCCCTAAGCGATATAAATCAGCCGGTGTTCTAACAATCGATAGGTCGACTAACTGATCAACAATCTTTTCACCCAAACCATCGATGTCCATGGCTCTGCGGTGAGCGAAATGCAAGAGTGCTTGCTTGCGCTGAGCTGGACAAAATAAACCGCCGCTGCATCTTGCAACAGCTTCTTCCTCTGGCTTCTCTATATGAGAGCCACAAATGGGGCAAGATGTGGGCATCACAAAAGCAATGGCTGAAGATGGGCGCTTTTCTTTGATTGCCGACACAACTTCAGGGATCACATCACCTGCACGACGAACCACGACAGTGTCGCCAATGTGCACATCTTTGCGACGAACCTCATCTTCATTGTGCAAAGTGGCATTTGTAACTGTCACGCCACCAACCACCACCGGTGAAAGTCTGGCAACTGGAGTAATGGCTCCGGTTCTGCCAACTTGCACATCAATGCCAAGCACCGTTGTTAGAGCCTCTTGGGCTGGATATTTATGGGCCACCGCAAACCGAGGGGCCCTTGAAACAAAGCCTAAATCCTCTTGCAGTTCTCTTGAATTAACTCTGTAAACCACGCCATCAATGTCATAAGGCAATTGATCACGCAAGGCGCCAATGGTTTGGTAAAAATCAATTAAGCCAACAATCGAGTGAACCACGGCACGATGTTCGCATACTGGCAAACCCCATGATGCATAAAGATCTAATAATCCAGCATGTGTTTTGGGGATGAAGCTTGAGGGTTCACATTGACCGATGCCATAGGCATAAAAAGACAAAGTGCGTTGCGCAGTGATTCTTGGGTCTAATTGACGCAAGCTTCCGGCAGCGGCATTCCTGGGATTAGCAAATGTTTTTTCAGATTTAGTAATAGCGGCTTGATTTAAGCTCTCAAAGTCCTTATGACTCATAAAAACTTCGCCTCGGACATCCAAAACTTTTGGATGTGAAGTACCTTTTAGTTTCAGAGGTATCGCTTTGATTGTTCTGATATTGGCTGTGACATCCTCACCGCTGTAGCCATCACCCCGTGTGGCGGCCTGAATCAGAAGACCATTTTCATAACGCAAGGATATTGCTAAACCATCGAATTTAAGTTCCGCTGCATATTCAACAGAACTTAAATTAAGGCCCTCACGACACCGCTTATCAAAAGCCTCAGCCTCTTTGTCTTCCAATGCATTATTCAATGAAAGCATCGGAACCACATGTTTGACTTCAGAAAAAAGATCGCTGGCTTGACCACTCACTCGCTGTGATGGTGAATCAGAAGTGATCCAATCGGGATGCTCATGCTCAATCGCCAATAATTCACGGTAGAGTTTGTCGTACTCAACATCAGGAAGTTTTGGGTCATCCAGAACGTAGTAGGCATGATCCAAGCTTGCCAACTCGTCTTTCAGCCAGGCATATCGGGCCGAATCAGACATAAGGGCCTATGAAAAGAGTCTGCTTGCGGCAGCAGAACCTGCAGGAATACCTTGAGCTGTCATGGCTTGATAGATTTCTTCAAGCTGTTCTTCGATGGCAGCGATAGCTTCATCGACCAATGGCCTACCAGCATCGTCCACCAAATGACCATTGAGTGCCTCAGCCAAAAGCTTGGCATCATCCAACATCAACTGAAACGGCGTCATTTCATAAGATACGTGAGGTAGGTTTAACAGTAATGTGACATATGGAACGTTTGACTGACTTAAATCATCGCGTAAGAAGTTGGCCTGATCAGCAATCAACTTATACATGATCATATCTGGGGCAAGGCGCTGATATTCGCGACCATCACGGGATAATAAGAAGCCTGCTTTGCTTGCCACATTTTGAATGGTCATCAAGCTCCATAAACCATCTTTTGGAACCACGGTGATACCCAATTGAATATCACACTTCGCTGCAAACTGATCTAAGTTATTGGCAGATTCAATGATTTCATTATGAGGAGCTAAATCTAGTTCAGCATCTAGGGCATTCGCTAGCACCTGCGCTTTTGAAACAAAGTCTGATAAATCAACCATGCCAATAGGGCCAGACCTATTGGCCAATTGAATCGCCAACTGGAGCTCTGTAAAGCTCAGTTCTGGGGTAATTGATTGCCACACGCCATTCGTGGTGAAACCTTCTTGCATCCAGGTAAATTGAGTATTTTTTGGCCAATCAGATAACTGACTCAAAATTTCTTGACCAGTGATAGGCTCCGGCAAACGCAAGGTTGCAACACAATCAATCAATGGATCAATTTTTGCTAGAACAGCTTCAGCTTGAGTCGTTGCGCTTGCAACACCACCAAGACTTGGCTCCGTTTTGTTAGGAGCCTCATTAACTGATGAAAAACTTGGTTCAGATGAATCAGTGGAGTCATCCATCGATTCATTCTTATCAAGCTTGCGAATACGCATCGCGTTATAAATCATGACCAGGACCAACAAGCTAAAACCAATCAGTCCGAGGGATAACTGAAGATCCGACAACCCTAAGGATGTAGCGAGTTCAGTAAACCTTGTCATCAAGCAGCCTCCACCATGGTTGCGGCAGCTTCTAAGTCAACGGCAACAATTCTAGAAACACCCTGCTCTTGCATCGTGACACCAATCAATTGGCTGGCAATTTCCATGGTGATCTTATTGTGTGAAATAAAGACAAATTGAGTATTTTTAGACATTCTCAAAACCATGTCTGCATAGCGACCCGTATTGGCGTCATCTAATGGAGCATCAACTTCGTCTAATAAGCAGAATGGAGCTGGGTTCAATTGGAACAATGAGAAAACCAAAGCAATCGCGGTCAAAGCTTTTTCACCACCTGATAGCAAATGAATGGTTGAGTTTTTCTTACCCGGTGGTTGAGCCATTACTTGGACGCCAGAATCTAAAATCTCTTCACCAGTCATCACCAGCTTAGCTGTACCGCCACCAAATAAGTCTGGGAATAGTTTTGCAAAATGACCATTCACTTGATCAAAAGTACCCTGCAACAAATCGCGAGTTTCAGCATCAATCTTTGAAATGGCGTCCGTCAATGTATTGATTGCTTCATTCAAGTCTGCTGATTGGGCATCCAAGAAAGTCTTGCGCTCTTGAGCACTGGACAACTCTTCAAGAGCTGCCATGTTCACAGGGCCCAAACCTTGAATCTCTTGATTGAGCTTGTTCACCTCAGACTGCAAACCGCTGACCTTCATATCAGGCGTTAGGTGAGCTTTTAATTCTTCAACATTGGCTTGTGCATCTATCAGCATCGTTTCAAACTGTTCAACGTTCAAGCGAGCGGCCTGCTCCTTGAGCTGAAGCTCCATGGCTTTATCGCGCAAAGGTTGCAAGCTGCGCTCAATCGTTAAGCGAGCCTCATCCCCTTCGCGCAAACGATGAGAGATGGCATCCATTTCTGTTCTGGCATTTGCCAAAGCAGCTTCACGAGCACTTCTTTGAATCAATAAGTTTTGCAAGGCATCTTGCGCAGCCTCGTCAGACAAACCATGCAGCTCCTCTTGTGAATTACCCAAGCTCACTTGGATATCACCCACTTGCTGCTGCGCAGATTGTTGATCACGTGTCAGATCAGTGATTCTTTGAGCCAATGTTCTCGTATTGAAAGATGCTTCACTGGCCTCGCGCTCAGACAAACGCAAAGCTTCACGCGCTTGCTCAAGAGCATGTTGAGCTGCTTGATAAGTGTCTTGCGCAGTTGTCAAACTGTCGCCATGCACACCCTTTTCATCTTGAACGCGGTCTAGCTCACCCTGACCATCATCCCTGATCGTTTGCAGCTCAGTAGATTGCTGGGCGAGCTCATTAAGCTCAAGATTGATTTGTTCCGCTCTATTTTTATATTTCTCATCAGCTTGAGCCAGTTGCAAACGCTCAACTTCTAAATTGTGTGCTTCTCTGACAGCTTGTTCAGCTGTTTGACGAGCTTGCTGGGCTAGCTGATGAGCTTGATGATAAGCAGACTGCGCTCTATTGGCTTCACTCTGAGCTTCATCAAGAATCAATTGCTGAGCTTTGAGCTGTAAATCTAAATTTTCAATTTCTTGACTGCGGGCCAATAAGCCTGCTTGTTCTGAGTCTTCAGCATACAACTGCAAACTCACGCGGCTAACAATATGACCCTCTTTGACCAAGAGTACGCCACCTTGTGGCAGTTGTTCACGACGACGCATTGCATCATCTAAGCTATCTGCAATATAAACATTGCCCAACCACTCTTGAATCACAGCTTTGATACCTGAATCTTTGACTTGAACACGGCTCATCAAACTGGTCAAACCATTGGCGCTTGAATCTGAATTAGAAACGCCTTTGCCAGAATAGAAAGCTAAGCGAGATGGCGGCGCATCTTGGGCAAGACGCACGGCCTCATTCAAATCGCCGGCTTGCAATGCGGTGACTCGCTCACGCAAGACGGATTCAAGAGCGGTTTCCCAACCCTTTTCAACCTGTAAGTCTTGCCATAGACGTTGTTTTTTATTGAGGCCCTTTTGCTCCAACCATGGACCAACCTTCGCTTGGGCTTGAACTTTTTCTTGTAAAGCTTGCAAAGCACTCAGGCGAGCCTGTGTTTGACTGAGTGCTGCAGAAGATTCTTGCAAAATCTGCTGAGCCTTTTGTCTGGCTGCATCTGTTTCCGGAACATTCACATTCGCTGCCTCTGAAACCCCCTGAGCTTCATCCGCTTTGCGCTGTGCCATGGTTTGGCGATCAGTAACTAAGCTGAGGGCTTCAGTGTCAGGTTTCACTAAACTTGATAAGTCAGCTTGTAAGCGCTCTTGACGTTGATGAAGTTGATCTAGTTGACGACCAGCAGCTAATACTCTTTCAGCCAAACTTGCTAAACGCTGATCCGTTGAAGACACTGCCTCACGCGCACGGTCTAAAGCTTTTTGTGTTTCTAAATAAGTCACTTCGTGCGCTGGTAACTTTTCTTGAACCTGATGAAGAGCTTCTAAGAAACGTTCTTCGTTTTCACGTGCAGCCTCTAAATCAATATTAGTTTGACGCAAAGAGTCTGCAGCAGCTAACTCTTGTGAAGACCAGCGAGATAACTGCGCTTGCAAATCTGAAATCTGTTGCTGTAGGCGAGCACGTGATTCTTGAACGTAACGAATCTCGTTCTCAAGCTTACCAACTTCAGCATTGACTTCATAAAGCTCACCTTGAGCAGTAGAGACCAAATCTTGTGATGCGTAATGTGAACTTCTCAATTCTTCTAATTCAGCTTCTGCATGACGAAGCTTGGCTGTTTGCTCTTCTAGTTGAACTTGAGCCTCTCTGATGGCATTGGCATGACGCTCCTGCTCTTTGCCTGCTTCAGTCTGACGAACCAACCATAACAACTGCTGCTGCTGCGTCATCTGAGTACTCAACTCTTTGTATTTTTCAGCAACTTGAGCTTGACTTTCTAGCTTGGTCAAATTTTGAGTTAGCTCACGCAAGATATCTTCTACTCGGGTCAAGTTTTCTCTGGTGTCTTCCAAGCGAGATTCAGTTTCTTTGCGGCGCTCTTTGTATTTTGATACACCAGCAGCCTCTTCCAAGAAGATGCGTAACTCTTCTGGTTTAGCTTCAATGATTCTTGAAATCATGCCTTGGCCAATAATCGCGTAAGCGCGAGGACCTAAACCAGTGCCCATGAACATGTCATGAATATCTTTGCGTCTGACTATCTGATTATTGATGTAGTAACTTGAGGCCCCATCACGAGTCAGCACGCGTTTGACTGATAATTCAGTAAAAGCACTCCACTGACCAGCGGCACGACCGTCGGTGTTATCAAATATCAACTCAACGCTTGAGCGGCCCGCAGGCTTTCTTAAGCCAGAGCCATTAAAAATAACGTCCTGCATCGATTCGCCACGCAGTTCACTGGCTCTGGATTCACCTAAAACCCAGCGAACAGCATCAATGATGTTGGATTTACCACAACCGTTTGGGCCAACAACGCCGATTAACTGGCCTGGAAGCTCGAAATGAGTGGGGTCTACGAAGGATTTGAACCCTGAAAGTTTGATAGATTTAAGTCGCACGGCTAACTTCTTTTAATGGAATCATTGTGATGATACCAAGGTAAGAATAGAAAGAGCACTTCCTGAAGTCGACAGATATAATCTAGGCTTATTACTTGTTATTTTTAAAGGAAAAAGAGTTTATGGCAACGCTACAGAACATCATTGATCAAGCCTGGGAAGATCGTGCCAGCCTATCACCTTCATCAGCTCCTAAAGAGGTTCGCGAGGCAGTGGCTACAGTATTGGCAGGTTTAAATGATGGGTC
>JBFZCN010000073.1:0-2948 GCA_041307985.1 Burkholderiales bacterium | reverse complement strand
TCGCAACAATGGTTGGCGGCAAAGCTGCCAAAAATAACCATAATGCAGAAACACTGCCATCTGGAAAATGTTCACGCAGAATTGACATGCCCGCAGGATTTGGTGCATTGGCAATCACAGTTAATCCACCGCCGGTGATAGCACCAGCGACCAATGCATATTTGAACTCTTCGCTTGTTCCTTCAACCAATGATCCAAGGTAGGTAAGGGCAGCATTGTCAGTAACAGCTGTTAAGGCTGTGGCGCCGTAAAACACCAAGGTGCTGCTCATGTTCTCAAGGATTGGTTGAAGCCACCATTGCTGCATACCGCCGAGCACTACAAGACCCGCCAAGAAGAATGCCACCATCAAGGCTTCTTTTAGTAGCAAAGGATTTTGAAACTTGGCGTAAGCATGTGTGTAGCCCATGAAGAAAAGTAGCAAGCCCATGAAGACAACTGGATGGTGGGCAAATACAACGATGCCAGCTAAAAACAGTAAGTGAATAGCTACAACAAACAAAGGCATTTCATCTCTGTGATGATTGCTGTTTGCTTTAGGCAAATCTTTTCTTACTAATAATGTGACTAAAGTGGCGTTCACAATCACTGCTAAAGCCGCTTTACCGCCAAAGGTTTTGAAAACGTAAGCAGTGTCCCAGCCCCATGCACTTGCAACCATCAATATTGGAGGAGCAGCAAAGCTGGTCAACGCGCCACCAATTGAAATATTGACGAATAAAACACCAATTGTTAGATACATTAACTTTGTATTAGATGTTTGGCTGAACACTTTCTTCTTTAAAAGCAGTGCCGCCAATGTCATCGCTGCTGGCTCGGTGATGAATGAACCAAGCAATGGAACCATGGCAAGTGTTACGAAGTAACTGGTGGTGACATTGTTGATGCGGAATAGTTGACTGAGTAAGCCAGACACTAAGCGAACCAACTCAGAGGCAAAGTGCAAGACAGGACGGCTGGCTGCCACAACCATGATGGCAAATACAAATAATGGCTCTGTGTAGTTTCTGCTCTCTAAATATTCAACAGAGGGCTGATATCCACCAGAAGCAAATGCCATAAATACAATTAAGATCATCGCCCAAAAACCAAAAACAGCCTCAACTTCACCAAGTAAGTGCCATAGGCCAGAGTGATTGGGCTGCTTATGAGCTAAATGCTCAAAAAATGATGATGAAAAAGTGTGTATCACCGCAATAGCAAAAAGTGTTGTGGCGATAATTTGTAAGGTTGTTGGATTCATTAAAAGCCCTGGGTGTTCAAATCATTAATGGCTCTATTGTAAGGTACTGAAAACACCAAAAATCTACTTCTGGATGAGGTCAACACCAGTTTGTTAAGGATGTTCTCTGGATTCGTGTGGGAATTTGCAGTTTGGACTGAGTGTCTTGAGGCTTTATCAATCAGACTCGCAGTCATCGATTCGTGCTGCGAGAGGGGAAATTGGTGGCGAATCAGGGATTCGAACCCCGGACCTGCGGATTATGATTCCGTCGCTCTAACCGGCTGAGCTAATTCGCCAAAGACCGAAAGTATAGCTTATTTTGATAATTTCACCTATATAGAGGGTCTTTGAGCATGTTGCGAGGGTTAAAACTGAAGGGGTGCTAGCCTTCCACACTTTCAAAGTCAATCAACACAATGCTTCAATTACAAGAAATCCCAAACCACCAGCAATTGACCAGGCTACAACTCTTCCTGGGTTGTGTTTTGACGGATACCCTTATAAGCCTGTCTTAGAGGCATAGAGTGAATCTAGTATTTCTTTGGGGCTGGATTGTTTAATGAGTAATTCTGTGACGACTCGATCAATTCTGAGGAAAGGTTTAAGAATTCCTTTGCCATTGATGAGGTATTCAAACCAACCTTTTTGCTTGATTCTATTTTTAGAATACTCAATTTGATCTGCCTGAACTGAAGAAATATTTTCAGATGGCTGAACCTTTTTTTTAAATAAGACTTTTAAATTTCCTTTGTCTTCTACTTTGACTACATCGAAATACTGACTTGCTGCGCACGCAAGTGTAAATTTTGAGTAATAAAAGAGATGCGCTTTGAAGTAGATGTTATGGGGTGATGCATCGGCTTGCAAAATATTGGGGACTTCGATGAATAGATAGCCACCATCTTTGATGCTTGAATATAACTTTTTCATCACCTCTAAAGGCTTTGCCATGTGTTCAAACACATGGAACAAGGTCACGATGTCTGCCGAGGAATCTTGAACATCAGCCAGCATGGCTGTTTTGACTTCAACACCGTATTGCTCTTTTGAAAAGCTTGAGTAACCAAGATTTGGTTCAATCCCTTTGGATTGAAGACCTCTTTTTTGAGCCATGTAGACAAATTCGCCACCACCAGCGCCAATATCCAAAAGAACTTGATTGGATAGTTGAATGTGTGACTCAAGGAATTTGATTCTATCTAGTGCGGTGATGCCTGCGCGACGAACATACTTTGGTTTTGGTGAGTAAGTGCTTTTGTAGTCTTGGCGATAGTTATGAGAATAGTAAATTTTTAATTCTTCATCTGACGGAATTTCTTGTTGCTGAACAAGGCTGCAATCGGAACAGAATGAAATGGCCAATGGTGACTTACTTTTCGCATCATTTTGAAGATTGGTTTGCAAGTTTGTTGAGTTACATAACTGGCATGTTGAGGCCATAAATCACCATTGATTGTTTGTAAAAAATCTTAAGAAGTTTCAGCCAGGGGTAAATTGATGAGTAAGTTTTGTGGCTTGAACTTCAGACACTTATCAATGTCGTGGGCCATTGCAAGATAAATAGGCTTACCAGCAATTTCTGGCAGCATGCGGCCTTTGTCAATGAACTCTAATTTAAACAAACACAAGACTTGTGCCAATTTTGAGTTGTCGACTGTTTCACCGTTATAAAGGGCGTTCAAAATTTCAGTAGCATTCACATCAAGGCCAATGTGCCATGACC
>JBFZCN010000072.1:0-6800 GCA_041307985.1 Burkholderiales bacterium | reverse complement strand
CATTTGATATGCCTGGTTTTTTCTTATCCAGCAGTCAACATGCACTAGAAACCATCATGGCGGTTCGATCCAATAATCTCTATCTTCAATACGATGCCTATCATGCCCATCGCATGGGCGAAGATATTTTGGACATAGAAGATCTGATGCCATTCATAGAGCACATTCAGATTGCAGATCATCCTGGTCGCCATGAGCCAGGCACAGGAGAAATCAATTACGCTGATTTCTTCATGCTTTTGGATGATTTGGCTTATGAAGGTTGGGTTGGTTGCGAATACAAAGAGCTGCACCAAGCTAATTTCTTAAAAGCCTGATTGATCTAAGTCAACCGAAGATACAGCGGGATGCAGGGCTTTGCCCGAAAAGAAGCTATTCAGAGGATAATGAAAGAACAAGCCACTATTACGTATTTACTTAGCTATTTTTATCAATTTTTGACATGCTATTAGACCCACCACAAACACCGCTGGCCTCTGTGCCAAAAACTATTCAAGAAAATGGCTATGTCGTTTTATCCCCTGAGCAATTTTTCGAGTTATCTCAACACAATTTGACTGAGTGGCAAGACTTATCTGGTACTTGGAAAAACTTGCCAGCTGATGCCTATTTAAAAGATGGCGGTCGTTACCGTCAAAGAAGGCATGCCAGTTTTGTGATTAAAAGCAACTCACTGCAATTGGCTCCTCATCGTGCGCACTGGCAACCGGTTTCTTATAACGCATTGCATGGCGGTATTGATCGTTGGTTTGAGCCATGTGAAGAAGTTTTTACAAGTTCAGTCGCGTTAAAGGATTGTTTGTTGAACTTGGCTCATCAATTTGATCAAACACAAGAAAATCTCGACGCATCAAAACCTTGGTTCGTAGAAGTTCATCAATTCAGAATTGATACAACCGATGGTATTGGACGACCAACACCTGAGGGCGCTCATCGTGATGGGGTTGAGTACGTGGCAGTTCTGATGCTTGAGCGCCACGGTATCAAAGGTGGAGAAACCAGGGTATTTGAATCGAGTGGACCGCAGGGTCAGCGCTTCACTTTGCAAAAGCCGTTTAGCTTATTGTTGCTCGATGATGCTCGTGTGGTTCATGAAACCACGCCGATTCAACCGATTGATCCTAAAGCCTTAGAACAAGGATGGCGAGATACCTTGGTGGTCACATTCAGACGAGGCGGCTTTCAGGACAGCCCCAGCTCTTAATACTAAGAACTCTTACCTCAAGGGTGAGGGTGGTTGATCAGTTGATGAGACACGTACTGCCCTGATTGATTCACTTTCACTAAAACCATGCTGCCAGAGCTCAAAGATTGACCTGCAAAGGCTTGGATGTTGACTTGATGGGTGACCATGATCACAGGTTTACGCGGTGATACTTTTAAGAGCTGCGCAATCTTGTTTTGAGTCAGACGAGTTTGCTCTTGACGATTGCCGCGATTTTCAAAAAATGACCCAATACTTGGCTCAACTGTCACGGCGCCTTTATTCAAAAGAGCAGCAGTGTCTTTGCAACGACACCAAGGACTGCTATAGACCTGTGCACTCGTGATGCCCTGACTGCTCAACCATTGCCCAATCATCTTGGCTTGCGTCTTACCAGCCTCCCCTAAATTTCTTTGGGTGCTGCAATCACTCAAGTTATAACCTTGAGGATCGCTGTAGCCTGGGGCATCAGCATGGCGCATCATCAAAACATAAGAGCCAGTTTCTAAATCTTCTTTCAAGCCAGCATGACTCGGCTGGCTGGCTGCCAAGAAAAAGCAAGCGAGTAATAAATGACTCAGTCCAATTTGCCAACCTAGCGAAATTCTTTTCATAGAGATCACTTCCTTTTCATTTCTTTGGCTTCTTTTTCAAGGCGCTTTTTATTGTCAGCGGCAATACTCAAGTCAGGCTTTAAAACCGAGGTATGAACAATTTTGCTCGGGTTCATGGTCAAAGGCAAATATTCTTGTTTCGCCCATACATTTGCATAGCTAGAGTAATGGCGATTATTGACCCAACCTGATTGACCAGTTTGGTAAATAAATTGAGATTGATCTAAATTGGATAAGTCGTAAATTACACGCATGCTCGCTCCTTTGTTCACCGTGAACGGGTTGCTGCTATTGCCTGAATTCATAAAACCTAAATTCACAGTGAAGCTATCACCAGGGGTCGGACGGGTGATCTCGAATTTATTTTTTAATAAAGATACTTTACTGAATGGGCGATGTTCTGAAACGGCCACGTGCACGTTGCCCCATTTCCACGATTGAGGTGATCCACCCATGCGCTTGCTGAGATCCTCCAAAGCCAAAGTGAAGGCCTCGTCGATGATGTTTTCACAAGTTTCAATTTCTGAAGTACTTGGTTTATCGCACCAAAATGCCGCTTGAGTATTTTCTGTTTGATGCATCTTCATGATGTGATGAATGCCAGAGCGAAAATCTCTTTTGCCATACTCAATGGCAAAGCTTTTTCCCAGTTTATCGGCGAACATCAAGCGCGTTAACTGGTGAGCCCAGGCGTTATAGATGGTTGCTCCTGGACTGTCAACGCTCATCTTGCCGTCGAAGTTTGCAATGATAGTTTTTGCATCGCTGGCATATTTATGATTTGAATTGGCAGCTTGTAATAATGGAATTAAATCTACTGCTGACAATGAAAGAGCATCCGTTTGAATGACTTTCATGCTGGCCACATCATGTTGATCGGTGGCGTTGATCAATTGTTCAATGCGCTGATGACGATAGGGCATGTGCCAATCTGTGGTCAAAGGATGCGGATCATTGGCAGTGTGCACACGTTGATTGGCTGTGGCGATAAATAAGCTTGAAGGATTGGTTTCTTTTGGTAATTCATCTTTGCCGAAATAAGGGCCCCAATCGTATTGAGTATCCCAGCCAAGTGCTGGCGCTACCCCAAACAAGCCTTTGCCTTTGGTTCTTTTGGGGGCAACGCCTGCGGCGCGGTAAGCAATCTGACCATCTTTATCAGCCATCACGACGTTTTGCATGGGAGCGTGATAATTTTTCAGCGCGCTCATGAACTCATTCAAACTCTGCGCTTCATTCATTTGAAAGCCAGCTTTTAAAGTTTGATTGGTCGCCTCTAAAGCAGTCCAGCGTAGAGAAATGGCAAATTTATCTGTGTTGATCAAATCTTGCGCACGTTGATAAGCATCTGAAATAACGGGACCATGCCTGGTTTCTCGGGTCAAAAATTTGAGAGCTTCTTTGCCCTTGATCGCAATCGTTTCTTCACGAAGAACAAAGTTTTCATAGCCCTGAGGTGTTTTATACCGACCAGGATTGCTAGGATCTATGGCTTCTATATATAAATCTTGTACATCAGGATCGGTGTTGGTGAAACTCCACGCCACGTGCGTGTTGTGACCCAAGACCACACCAGGTATGCCGGGCAAAGTGGCTCCGATGACATTCAACTTCGGCGCCTGAATGTGCGCAAAGTACCAAATGGCAGGAGTGGTCAAATTTAAATGAGGATCATTGGCTAATAATGGTTTGCCACTGACAGTCTTGCTGCCACCAACCACCCAATTGTTGGACCCAATACCTTCAGAGCCACCAGGAAGAAACTTTAAAAATTCTTTTTGCTTGGCTTTTTCTTTTATGGCTTGTGCTTGCCCAACATCAGTCGCTGAAGATTTGGTTGTTGCTACAGGCTTTTCTTTGAACAAACCCAGCTCCCGGTACATCTTGGCAAAATCAACCGAAGTTATTGGCGCTTCACCTGGATAGGGTGGCAAAACTTGCCAAATATGTTCGGTGCTCATGGTGGCTGACATTTCTAGGCGCAAAAACTCCTTGTGCCAGTTCCCCCCAAGATCCAAAGCCATCATCAAAGACCAGGCCACCGAATCAGCAGGACCCCAATGACCAGGCTTGACCCCCAGAATCATGAACTCAGGTGGAAGTGCCCAGCCTAAACGAGCAAACCCCTCATTCACGCCATCGACATAAGCTTGGATGTGACGCTTGTATTCAATGGGGTAGTTTTCATATTGCTTTTCGGCAGCGCGACGAATGCCTAAAGTGCGAATGAACTTGTCAATCGCCAGGGTATCTTTGCCAAGGATTTCGGATAGTTTTCCAGACGCTAAGCGACGGTTAAATTCCATCTGCCAAGGTCGTTCAGTGGCATGCAAAAATCCCAGGGTGTGCCAGGCATCCTCATGGCTGGCTGCTAAAACATGGGGAAGGGCATGTTCGTCAAATTTGATGGTGACTTGGGCGCTGATGCCAGGGGTGATTAGCTCCGCATCTAACCGATCTTTGGTGGATAAAAAATACGCCACCAAGGCGCTGAGAGCAAAAACCAGCAAAAGTACCAAAATTAGCAGTAATCGGCGCCAAAAAACACTTTGACGGGGTCTTTGATTCGAAGCTCCAAGATACATATTAGGTAAAACCCCTAGCAAAAATAACGTTTATATAGGTGCGTATTTTTTCACAGAGTGCTAAATTAATCTCATCTTGCGAAATATATTCTCAAGGTTGGTACATCTGTTCATAAAAGAGGAGACTTAAATGTCAGAAAAGAAAGTTCAATCACGTCGTAAATTCATTGCCACGTCAACAGCAGCGGCTGCTGGCGCAGGTACGCTTGGCTTCCCGATGATTGCAAAAGCGCAAACAGTTAACTTGCGCTTCCAGTCAACATGGCCAACAAAAGATATTTTCCATGAGTACGCTACAGATTTCTGTGACAAGGTCAACAAGATGTCTTCAGGTCGTTTGAAGATCGATCTTTTGCCTGCCGGCGCAGTTGTTCCTGCTTTCGGTCTATTGGACGCAGTTAGCAAAGGTACATTGGACGGTGGTCACGGTGTGGTTGCTTACTGGTACGGTAAGAGCCCAGCGTTAGCGCTATGGGGATCAGGTCCAGCCTTCGGTATGGATCCCAACATGGTGCTTGCATGGCACGAATACGGCGGTGGTAAAGCAATGTTGGACAGCATCTACAAATCATTGAATATTGACGTTGTGTCATACCTATATGGCCCAATGCCTACACAGCCACTCGGTTGGTTCAAGAAGCCAGTGACCAAGGTAGCTGACATGAAGGGTTTGAAGTACCGTACAGTTGGTCTTTCAATTGACATCTTCAAAAGCATGGATGTTTCAGTGAACGCATTGCCAGGCGGCGAGATCGTTCCTGCGATGGACCGTGGCCTATTGGATGCTGCTGAATTTAACAACGCATCTTCTGACCGTCTATTGGGCTTCCCAGACGTTTCTAAAGTATGTATGTTGCAATCATTCCACCAGTGTTCAGAGCAGTTTGAAATTCTTTTCAACAAGAAGAAATTAGACTCTATGCCTGCAGAATTGCGTGCCATGATCAACGTAGCGGTTCAAGCTTCTTCAGCTGAGATGAGCTGGAAAGCCATCGATCGTTATTCAAAAGACTACATTGAAATGCAACAAAAGCAAGGCGTTAAGTTCTACAAGACGCCTGACCCAATCTTGCGTGCTCAATTAGCCGCTTGGGACAAGATCATCGCTGCTAAATCAACTGAAAATGCTGATTTCAAGCGTGTTCTTGAATCTATGCGTACATTTGCTCAGCGTGCATGCCGCTGGCAGAACGATACCAACGTGGATTACAAGATGGCTTACAACCATTACTTTGGACCTAAGAAGGCTCCAGCTAAGTCTTAATCTGTAGTTTTGAGGTAAGATAAACACCCACCTAGTTATACTAGGTGGGTGTTTGTAATTTTGTACTTATGAAATTAATATTATAAAAATAATACGAGAGACATATGCAAAAAATCCTTTTAATGGTGGATAAAATTTCCACCAGAGCTGGACAAATTTCAGCTATATCAGTGGTGCTTTTGACCGCATTGATTTGCTGGGAAGTTTTCAATCGTTATGTTTTGAGTAATCCTCATGATTGGGTGTTTGATATCACCTACATGCTCTACGGAATCATGTTCATGATGGCGGGTGCTTATACCCTGTCTAAAAATGGACACGTCAGGGGCGATGTTCTTTATGGTTTTTTTAAACCAAGAACACAGGCTCTATTTGACCTAATTCTCTACTTTGTATTTTTTATTCCAGGCATCATCGCCTTGGTCTACGCAGGCATTGATTTCGCAGCAGTGTCGGTTGCAATCAATGAGCACACGACCCAAACTGCCAATGGCCCACCCATTTGGCCGTTCAAAATGATCATACCGATTGCTGGTGGACTATTACTTTTGCAAGGTTTTGCCGAAATTATTCGCTGCATCGTTTGTCTTCAAACGGGTGAATGGCCTAAGCGTGAGCACGATGTGGAAGAAGTGGACGTCGATAAATTAAAAGCCATGGTTAGCCATGAAGATGAAAAGAAGGGTGCTTAACCATGCGTAAGGAACTTTATTTCGGTTTTAGCATCATGGCCGCGATCGTGGTCGGTACATTGATTGCAATGCCATCATTCTCAGACATGAGCAATGGTCATTTGGGTTTATTGATGCTCAGCTTGGTGGTAGTTGCCATCATGTTAGGTTTCCCAACCGCCTTTACCTTGATGGGCATGGGCATGATCTTCGCCCTATTTGCTTTCTTAAGCCAAGGTGAAGGAGCTGGTCAAGCAGTTGATCGAACTCTTGCGCTCATGGTGCAAAGAACCTTCTCTGTGATGACCAATGATGTCTTGATTTCAATTCCTTTGTTTGTGTTCATGGGTTATTTGGTCGAACGCGCTAACTTGATTGAAAAGCTTTTCAAGAGTTTGCACTTGGCTTTGGCCAGGGTTCCCGGTGCGCTGGCTGTTGCTACTTTGGTGACTTGCGCTATTT
>JBFZCN010000071.1:0-4122 GCA_041307985.1 Burkholderiales bacterium | reverse complement strand
GGCAACTTCCGATGCAGTAATTCCCCCAATCTTAGAGACTGTCCTAGTGGGCGAGTCAGAACAATATTGGGCATGAGTTTTTTTGAGTTTTAGTATGGGTTATCTTGGGGGCAATAAATCTTTGGCGCCCTGAGCAATCAACTCATCGGCAACCTGTAAACCCATCCTGTTTGCATGATCCATGCTGGCAATGGACAGCTTCTTTTCAGAACGACAAATCTTCTGACCATCCGTGCTGGCAACAAAAGAGCGAAGATACAAAGAATCCGCACCTTCCCAAATGGCATAGGCTGCCAAAGGAACATCACAAGAACCGCCAAGCGCTCTAGAAACAGCTCTCTCGGCAGTCACGGCCATCGCAGAGGGGGCATGATTTAAAGGGGCAAGCCAGCCCTTAATCTCTGGTCTTCCTGCTGTGGTCTCAATGCCCAAAGCACCTTGACCAGCCGCTGGCAAACTATCTTCAGGGGTCAATAAACTGCGGATGCGCTCAGCCATCCCCAAACGCTTAAGACCGGCAGCAGCCAAAATGATGGCAGCGTACTCGCCTTTGTCTAATTTCCCCAAACGAGTGTCTAAATTGCCTCGCAGTGGCTGGATATTCAGGCGGGGATAGCGTGAGCGCAACGAAGCCTCACGGCGTAAGCTAGCGGTTCCTACGACCGCCCCAGAGGGTAAATCCGCCAAAGTTTCATAGTCATTGGAAACGAACGCATCCCTGGCATCTTCACGCTCCATGATGCAAGCCAATTCAAAACCAAGCGGTAATTGCATCGGTACATCCTTGAGAGAATGGACCGCCAAATCTGCCCGACCCTCCTCCAAAGCCACCTCTAATTCTTTGACAAAAAGCCCCTTGCCACCCACTTTAGAGAGGGTTCTATCCAAAATTTGATCGCCCCGGGTGGTCATGCCCAAAATACTGACATCGCAGTCTGGGTAGAGCTTTTTTAAGCAATCACGAACATATTCAGCCTGCCACATGGCCAAACGGCTCTCTCGGGAGGCAATTACCAGCTTTTTAGGATAAGAAATTTGTGTCATAACCATAAGGATAAGGCCTTTGAGGCAATATACTTATATTTATGGCAGATTTAGATAAAAACAAGAATTCCTTGGACAACAAAGACCAAGCTTGGTCGGCTCGCTTTGCTGAGCCTGTGGCGGAACTCGTGCAGCGATACACCGCTTCTGTTGACTTTGATAAACGCATGGCCTTGGTTGATATCCAGGGTTCTTTGGCTCACGCCGAAATGTTGACCGCACAGAAGATCATCAGTGCCGAAGATTTCGCCGCGATCCAAAAAGGCATGGCAGAGATACGCTCTGAAATCGAAGCAGGTTCTTTTGTTTGGGAACTCGCTCTTGAGGACGTTCATCTGAACATTGAAGCGCGCCTGACCAAACTCATTGGCGATGCCGGTAAACGTCTTCACACTGGTCGCTCAAGAAATGACCAAGTAGCAACAGATATTCGTTTATGGTTGCGTGGCGCAATAGATGAAATTCAGTCAGAACTCACAGCGCTGCGTTCAGGCTTACTTGGTTTAGCTGAAAAGCATGCGGATACCATCATGCCTGGTTTCACACACTTACAAGTGGCTCAACCCATCACATTCGGTCATCACATGATGGCTTATGCAGAGATGTTTGCGCGTGATGCTGAGCGTTTGGCTGATTGCCGTAAGCGTGTGAATCGTTTACCGCTCGGTGCAGCAGCTCTGGCTGGGACCAGCTATCCGATTGATCGTGAACGCGTGGCCAAGACTTTGGGTTTTGACGGTGTATGTCAGAACTCTTTGGACGCCGTCTCAGATCGTGACTTTGCAATAGAGTTTTGTGCCACCGCCTCATTGGTGATGACGCACATTTCACGTTTGTCAGAAGAATTGATCATTTGGATGAACCCAAGGATTGGTTTTGTGGATCTGCCTGATCGTTTCTGCACAGGCAGCTCGATCATGCCGCAAAAGAAGAATCCTGATGTGCCAGAATTGGCAAGAGGCAAAACTGGTCGCGTGAACGGCAACCTCATTTCTTTGTTAACTTTGATGAAAGGCCAACCTTTGGCCTACAACAAAGATAACCAAGAAGACAAAGAACCATTGTTTGATTCAGCAGACACCTTGCGTGACACTTTGCGTATTTTTGCTGACATGGTCCCTCACATCCAAGTCAAAGCAGATGTGATGAGAGCCGCAGCACTTCAAGGTTTTGCGACAGCGACTGATTTGGCTGATTATTTGGTTAAAAAAGGTTTGGCTTTCCGCGATGCGCATGAGGCTGTTGCTCATGCCGTGAAGGCATGCTCCAACAAAGGTTGTGACTTGGCTGACTTATCTTTAGCCGACTTAAGAACTGCCTGCAATCTTGGAGACAAAGCCAATCTCATTGGTGAAGATGCTTTTAAAGTCTTGACCCTTGAAGGATCAATCAATAGTCGCAATCATGTTGGTGGCACCGCTCCAGAGCAGGTCAGAAAAGCCATTGCAGCTTATCGCAAGAATATGAAGTAAATTAAAGCAAGCATCAAAGAAATAAAGAAAAAGAAATTAAGAATTATTTCTTCGCTCCCAATAAAAATGGGCCCACTATAAAAGTGGGCCCATTTTTTCTTAGAAAGAATTTTTAGTTAACTCAATCTTTCAAACAGTCTCTGAATCAGCCTTTAACGCAATCAACGTAATATTCTTTACGACCGTTCAAGTCACCTTTGACCAAACCATGAACGTCAGTTTCAAAACCAGGGAACTGTTCGTTAAAGTCTCGAGTGAAGCGCAAGTAATCAACGATGCGCTTATTGAAACGCTCACCTGGAATTAAAAGAGGAATACCTGGTGGATAAGGCGTTACCAACATCGCTGTAACACGACCCTCTAAATCATCAATCATCACACGCTCAATGTCGCGGTGCGCCATTTTTGCCCAAGCATCAGATGGTTTCATTGCGGGAATCATGTCAGACAAATACATCTCTGTGGTCATGCGTGCCACATCATACCTTTTGTAGACTTGATGAATTTGCTGACACAGATCTTTAAGACCAATGCGCTCGTAGCGCGGATACTTAACAACAAACTCTGGCAGAACGCGCCACAAAGGCTGGTTCTTATCGTAGTCATCTTTGAATTGTTGCAAGGTCGTGACCATGGTGTTCCAACGACCCTTGGTGATACCGATGGTGAACATGATGAAGAAAGAATAAAGACCAGTCTTCTCAACAATCACGCCGTGCTCAGATAAATACTTCGTCACAATGCTGGCCGGAATACCCGTGTCAGCAAAATCACCATCCATCTCCAAACCTGGGGTGATGATGGTTGCCTTGATTGGATCGAGCATATTGAAGCCCGCAGCCAACTTACCAAAGTCATGCCAACGCTCATTCGATTGCAGTACCCAATCATCTCTCTCACCAATACCTTCTTCGGCAAGATACTCTGGGCCCCAAACCTTGAACCACCAGTCTGCACCCCACTCCTCATCCACTTTGCGCATGGCGCGACGGAAGTCCAAAGACTCGGCGATTGATTCGTGAACCAAGGCTGTGCCACCCGGGGGCTCCATCATCGCTGCTGCCACATCGAGTGATGCAATGATGGCGTACTGCGGGCTGGTGGATGTGTGCATCAAATAGGCTTCATTAAAGCAATCATTGTCTAACTTATTGGTCTCTGAGTCTTGCACCAAAATCTGTGATGCTTGTGAAAGGCCTGCCAGCAACTTGTGTGTTGATTGCGTAGAGAAGACCATGCTTTCTTTTGAGCGTGGACGATCTTTACCAATGGCGTGCATGTCTTTGTAGAAGTCATGGAACGTCGCGTGAGGCAACCAGGCTTCGTCGAAGTGCAAGGTATCCACCTTGCCATCCAACATCTCTTTGATTGTTTCTACGTTATACAAAACACCATCGTAGGTACTTTGTGTGATTGTTAAAACGCGAGGTTTAGCCTTTTTATCCAAAATGAAAGGATTGTTATCAATCTTTTTCTGAATGGTCTTCCAGTCGAATTCTTCTTTAGGAATCGGACCAATGATGCCGTAGTGATTGCGCGTAGGCATCAAGAAAACAGGCACAGCGCCCGTCATCATGATGGCGTGCAAAATGGATTTATGGCAATT
>JBFZCN010000070.1:0-4257 GCA_041307985.1 Burkholderiales bacterium | reverse complement strand
GGTGAAGTGGTTGATTTGAAGACTGGTATCAATCTCACCGAACAGCGCAGCAATGATTTGAATCGTATTCGTTGGGCAGATTTACCTTTGAACGACGCCATCAAAGTTGTGCGCGGTAAGGGCACTCGTCAAATTGCGGTTTTTGCTGACCCTAATTGTGGCTTTTGCAAACGTTTAGAAAAAGGATTTCAGCAGTTAGACAATGTCACGATTTATAACTTCTTGGTACCCATGTTGTCCGCTGATTCATTGACAAAATCTCAACAAATTTGGTGTTCTTCTGACAAGGTCAAAGCTTGGAATGATTGGATGATCAATAACCAAGCACCGACTGGTAAGGGTGATTGCGGCAATCCATTGGAGCGCAATACAGCTTTGGCTAGAAAGTTGGGTGTGACTGGAACTCCAGCGATGTTCTTCACCGATGGCTCACGGGTGAATGGTGCGGTACCGATGGCACAAATTGAGAAAAAGTTAAAGTGATTGACTTAAATGCCAAGAACCAGCTTCACTAGCATCAGTAACATCACCAAGCTCACTAACATCGCCAGCGTGAATGAGAATAAAGCCTTCAAAGGCAAGCAGTCAAAGAAGTCTATCACGTATGTGATTGGGTGTGATGACTGGCGAGCCCACCGCTTTGATGTTGTGATCCAAATTCCTGGTGAGCTTGCCAGTCAAGGCCCTCTTCATTTGCAATTGCCTGCCTGGATTCCGGGCAGTTACATGATCCGAGATTTTTCAAAGCACCTTGAGTCAATCAGTGCTTCTGAAATTATTTCTGCTAAATCCATCAAGCCAATCAAACTTATCAAAATTGATAGTCACACATGGGAACTAAAGTCGAAGCAGGATGTGGAGGTGAGGTATCAGGTGTATGCCTTCGATACTTCGGTGAGAGCTGCTTACTTGGATCAAGAGAGAGCATTTTTTAATGCCAGCAGTTTGTGTTTGCAGTTGTTAGGCTTTGCAGATCTTCCTTGTGATGTTGAATTGCTTGAACCCAAAGATCCTGACATGAGTCAGCGTTGGTCTGTACAAACCACCTTGCCTATTAAAGATACGAAGCAAACAAAACAAACGAAAAAAATCAAGCATTCAGGCTTTGGGGTCTATCAGGCTGATAGTTACGACGCTTTGATTGATCATCCAGTGGCCATGGGTGAGTTCCAGGTGATTCGGTGGCAAGCGCATGGCACGCCTCACCGCATGGTGATACAGGGCTTGTTGGATGGCGTGGATGAGCGTCAATTGAGCAAGGACCTGAAAGCAATTTGTGAAGCGCACATCAGTTTTTTTGAGCCAGTTAAGCCACGCGCCCCATTTAAAGAGTACTGCTTCATCGTCAATACCGTTGGCGATGGTTATGGTGGTTTAGAGCATCGCAACAGCACCGTTCTTTTGTGTAAGCGCGCAGATCTGCCTTACCCTGAACAAAATCTACAAAAGCATGAAGCCTATGAAGATTTTCTGGGCTTGTGCAGTCACGAGTATTTCCATTCGTGGATGGTCAAACGAGTCAAACCCAAAGCATTTGATCCTTATGTCTTGGATCAAAAAAATCATACGCGCTTGCTGTGGTTGTTTGAAGGCTTCACCAGTTACTATGATGATCTTCAGTTATTCAGAAGCCAGAGAATTAATCTCGCGTCTTATCTCAAGCGTCTTGAGAAAACTTGGAACATGGTTTTGCGTGGACCGGGCAGACACAAACAAAGTTTGTCAGAGAGTTCTTTTGATGCTTGGACCAAGTATTACCAAATGGACGAGAACACACCTAATGCTGTGGTGAGTTATTACGCCAAAGGATCTTTGTTGGCATTGGCGCTTGATTTGAAGATTCGAGAACAAACCAAGCAAAAGCAATCCTTGGATGATGTGATGCGACATTTGTGGCAAATGTATCAACTGACTGAAATGGGGATGGCTGAAGATGATTTTGATCATGCCATTGAGTTTGTGATTGGTTCTGGTTTTAAAGCTACTTGGCAACAAATCAAGCGTGATCACATCGATGGCGTTCATGACTTGCCTTTAGAGACCTTGTTACAAAAAGTGGGCGTCAAGGTTGAATTGAAAAAAGCCCTTGCGACTGAGAGTCCAGAGGTTGCCAAGCAATTATTGGGTATCCGAACAAGCATCAACAATGGCTGGGTTAAGTTGAGCCATGTCTTGGATGGCGGTTTGGCGCAAGAAGCAGGTTTGTCAGCAGGCGATCATTTGGCATCGATCAATGGTGAACGCGTCACACCTGGTCGCTTAGAAGAGCTGCTTTTGCCATTGATTCAAAAATTATGCCGAGGCCAAGTTGTTAAGTTCTTGGTTTATCGCCATGACAAAGAGTTAGTGTTGAGTATTCAATCTGCCAAAACCAAAGAAAATGTTTTGGCGGCTAAGCCAAAACAATATTCTTTATCTGCATAATTTTTTATTTTCTCAATCTTCTGACTCTTCTGAATTTTCTTAGCTGATGCCACCACCGTTTTCAATCCAAGCGTCATTGCCAGGTGATTGGCTTGAATTAATTCAGCCTGAATTAGCTTCTGGCCGCTTTGAGCGTTTAGAGCAAGAAGTGTCATTTATTTACAGCAAGCATGCAGAAGAAATTGCACCACCGCTGGACAATATTTTTCGCGCGTTCAAAGAAACATCCCTTGAGCAAACCAAAGTCATCATTTTGGGTCAAGACCCCTATCAAACACCTGGCCTGGCTCAGGGTTTGTCATTTTCTATTCCAAAAGAAATCAAACCTGGTTGGAGAGCATTCCCAAGCTCTTTGCGAAACATCAGTAAGGCTTTGGCCTTGGATGGTTATCAGGCCTTGCCAAATGGTGACTTGAGTGCTTGGGCTGCGCAAGGTGTTCTTTTATTGAATGCCACCTTAACTGTACAACTGAATTTGGCGGGGTCTCATGCGCAGCTTGGCTGGCAAGATTTAACCGATGTGCTTTTGTATCAATTGGCCAAGAAAAAATCTTTGATTTGGATGTTGTGGGGTGCGCACGCACAAAAGAAGCAAGCTTTGATTGAAAAAGCCCATCAGGAGTCTGGTGTTAAGCAAGAAATTTTGACGGCTTCACATCCATCCGGCTTGAGTGTGTATAAAACCAAAGAGCCTTTTATTTACCTTGGTGATCAGCAATCATGCGGACACTTTCGCAAGGCCAATGAGCTTTTACTTCAAAGAGGTTTAAAGCCAATTGAGTGGTCGATGCTTGGCACTTAGAGCTCAGTACTTATTAAGCATTGAATAATTCTGCTAGAGCTGCGCCCGGATCATCTTGGCGCATGAAGGCTTCACCCACCAAGAATGCATCGACTTTCGCGGCGCGCATCAAAGCAACATCTGCTTTTGTGAGAATGCCACTTTCAGTGACCACACGTTTTTCTGTAGGAATTTCTTTCAGTAAAGAGAGTGTGGTTTCTAAGCTGACTTCAAATGTGCGTAAATTGCGATTATTGATTCCTAGTAATGGTGTCTTCAGTAGCAAAGCGCGTTCTAGCTCGTAGGCATCGTGAACTTCGACCAACACATCCATTTGTAACTCATGAGCGATGCTTTCAAAGTCTTGCATTTGCGCATCATCCAAAGCAGCTGCAATTAAAAGAATGGCATCGGCACCCATCGCACGGGCTTCATAGACTTGATACGGATCGACCAAGAAGTCTTTGCGTAACACTGGGATGCTGCAAGCTTGACGAGCTTCACGCAAATACTGAGCAGAACCTTGAAAGTATTCTTTATCAGTTAAAACTGATAGACACGCTGCACCATTTTTTTCATAGGACTGAGCAATTTGAGCTGGATTGAAATCTTCGCGAAAAACGCCTTTGCTTGGGCTGGCTTTTTTAATTTCTGTGATGACCCCAGCATGACCCCCCGAAATTTTTTCTTCAATGCTGGCAGTAAAGCCTCTGGGCTTTAAACCGACCGCCTGGATACTGGCTTCTGCATCAGCTCTTAGGACGTGCATGGCTACCTGAGAAGTAGCTTTGGCCACTTCATCAAATTTGGTTGCCAGGATACGTTTCAGAATGTCGCTCATAAATACTTTATAGGTGGTTAAGTGTGTAGCTTACGCTAATGTGACTAACATTTTAGTAGGGTGATTGGCTTACGCCAATGACTGTGTGGTTTTAATGAATTCTTCTAATTTGGCTTTGGCTTTGCCAGAAGCAATTGATTGTCTGGCAAGCTCTAGACCATGAGCAATGTCTTTGGCGATGTCTGCAGCATAAAGAGCAGCGCCTGCATTC
>JBFZCN010000069.1:0-7620 GCA_041307985.1 Burkholderiales bacterium | reverse complement strand
AACTTATTCAACAAAGCTTCATGGGTCGGGGCTTTTTCAAAATCCAAACGAATCAATTGTTGTTGACGAGCAACCACCCTCAGTTTGACTGTGGTTTTCAAATCAGGGTCGCGTTGTAAATAACTCTTTACGCCTTGCTCTTGTAACAAGCGCTCAACTATTTTTCCAGACTCATCGTCACCAACAACACCCAATATTGAGATTTGAGCACCCACACTTGCAGCATTTCTGGCGACGTTCGCAGCGCCACCCAAGCGCTCGTCTTCTTTACCCACTAAAACAACCGGTACAGGAGCTTCTGGAGAAATTCTTTCGGTATCACCGAACCAATAACGATCCAACATGACATCGCCCACAATCAATAAGCGAGCTTTTTTGAATGCTTGAATATCTGATGAAGAGAGTTGAATGTCCATGGCGATTAATTTTCTTTTAAAAGTTTTGAATGTTTTTTATCTTTTGGATCATTTAGCTATTTATATTGAAGCAATATATCAGGCTTACATCGATGGGCCAGAAGGAGCGGAACCTTCTCCACGCCTTGGAGAATAAGCTTCCCAATGATTACATCCTGGGCACTGCCAATAAAAACGTTTGGCCCTGAATCCACAATTACCGCAGGTATAACGAGCCAAGGTATTGGTTCTTTGCCTTAACAAGTCCAAAGATGCTTTGAATTCCTGAGCTGCTTTAGTATCCTGTGCCACTTCAGCCATGGTCAAGCGAGCTTGAGCCCTCAGAGCCATGGCACTTAAGCTTGGAGTATGGCGCATGACCTCTGTCATCAATGTTTCAGCTTGGGGTACGCCGCGCAAAGCCATCACATGCTTGAACGTGATATCCAGCAACTCTCCACCTGCTTGAGTTTCCAATGTATCGACAAGCACTTGGAGTCCCTCTTCAACCTTGCCAAGCACTTGATGAACGCTGATCCAACGATTGGCCATTAAATGTAGGTATGCCGGGTGATTTTTTGCAATCAGTGACCAAACCTCAATGGCTTGAGTCAATTGATTCTGAGCCACCAAGCAATCACCCTGCAAAATAATGGCGCGCGGATGATTGGGGGAGGTTTGCATCGCTAAAGCAATGTGCTTTGCAGCAGCCGTAAGGTCTTTTCGGCGCAACGCTTCATCTGCTAACTCGCAATGAAAATGGGCGATTTCTTTTTCAAGACCCTTATTCTGCAGCGCTTCTAATTCTTGAGAGGCCACAATGGCCTTGGCCCAGTCCTTCTCAACTTGGTACATTTCAAGGAGACTTTCTTTAGCAGGAATGCCAAACTTGCTCTGCGGAGTCACGCGATTCAGAGAAGTCTCTGCGCGATCCAATAAACCAGCTCTTAAAAAGTCACGGCCCAATTCATAAGCAGCGTGATCACGGTGTCTTGATGACAAATCATCTCTGTTTGCTAAGTGCTGATGCACACGAATGGCGCGCTCAGTTTCACCACGTCTTCTGAACAGGCTGCCCAATGCAAAATGCAACTCAGTGGTCTCGGGGTCTAGCTGTGCGATTTGAACAAGGGCATCAATGGCTTTGTCAGGCTCCTCATTCAGCAAAAGGTTCAGACCTTTGAATGTTGATTTCTGCTGAGCCAATCGATCAATTTCATTTTCACGTTTTTCTAAACGCATGTCCCAGCGCGAGCCTACCCAACCCAAAGCAAAAACAATTGGAAGAGCAAATAACCACCAGGTCTCTATCTGCAACACGATTTATCTGCGATCTTGTTGTAATCGGCGAATCGTCAAACCACTGAGCAATGTCAGCAAGATGCCGGCTATGAATGCTATGAACAAAACAAGTATCAATGGAAGATCCCAATTAATGCCTGGAATAAGCTGGAAATTAACTAAATGGGTATTGCCTATTGCCAGCAATACTAAAAATATGAAAATAAGGATTCTGCCAATGATCCGCAATGCTCTGAATGCGGCATTCAGAAAAGCGGTCATTCTTTAGAGTCGTCTTTCTTAGGGAAATCAACCCTCTCACGCAACTCTTTGCCCGGCTTAAAGTGTGGCACGTGCTTAGCAGGAACCATCACGGCTTCACCAGATTTAGGGTTTCGACCTTGACGTGGTGGGCGGTGGTGCATCACAAAGCTGCCAAAGCCACGTAACTCGATCCGCTTACCTTCGGCCAATGCTTGAGACATGGTGTCGAGCAATGTTTTAACGGCCAACTCTACATCCCGCGGCAATAGCTGTGGGAATGCCTGAGCCAATCGCTCTACCAATTCTGATCGGGTGATTGTGGATGAATCACTGCGTTCTAAATCGTCCATAACTCAACAATATTCTTTTTTATTGGTTTTGAGAATCCCCACCCTTAAAAAGAGTGGGGATTTTCCGTTACATTACACCAAAGTAACCATTAGTTACCTTGATTGTCCATCTTAGCTTTTAGCAATGCACCAAGGTTTGTGGTGCCTGCATTAGCATCGTTCTGCAACTTGCTGATGGCTTGTTGCTGGTCGGCGCTATCTTTGGCTTTGATAGATAAATTGATACTGCGTGACTTACGGTCAATATTGATGATCATTGCATTCACAGCGTCACCTTCTTTTAGCAAGTTACGGGCATCTTCAACGCGATCTGTTGAGATTTCAGAGGCGCGCAAATAGCCTTCAACCTCATCCGCCAACAAAATCACAGCACCTTTAGCATCCACACTCTTCACAGTGCCGTCAACGATGCTGCCTTTGTCGCTGGCTGATGTGTAGTTGTTGAATGGGTCACCAGACATCTGTTTGATGCCCAATGAGATGCGCTCTTTCTCAACGTCGATAGCCAAAACAACTGTTTCAACTTCGTCACCTTTTTTATACTTGCGAACCGCTTCTTCGCCAGTCTCTTGCCATGACAAGTCTGATAAGTGCACAAGACCATCGATGCCACCTGGCAAGCCAATGAACACGCCAAAGTCAGTGATTGACTTGATCGCGCCCGTTAACTTCTCACCTTTTTGGTGTGCACGAGCAAATTCATCCCATGGGTTTGCTTTACATTGCTTCATGCCCAAGCTGATACGGCGCTTGTCTTCATCAATGTCAAGAACCATCACTTCAACTTCAACGCCTAACTGAACAACCTTGCTTGGCGCAACGTTCTTGTTTGTCCAATCCATTTCAGAAACGTGTACCAAACCTTCGATACCAGTTTCAATTTCAACGAATGAACCGTAATCAGTCAAATTCGTGACCTTACCGAACAAACGTGTGTTTGGTGGGTAACGACGTGCGATACCTACCCATGGATCATCGCCCAATTGCTTGATGCCCAATGACACACGGTTTTTATCTTGATCGTACTTAAGAATTTTTGCCGTTACTTCTTGACCAACCGTCAACATTTCGCTCGGGTGACGAACACGACGCCATGCCAAGTCAGTGATGTGTAACAAGCCGTCAACACCACCAAGATCCACGAACGCGCCGTAATCAGTGATGTTCTTAACGATACCTTGAACCACGGTACCTTCTTTAAGATTTGAAAGCAATTTAGCGCGCTCTTCACCTTGGCTGGCTTCAACCACTGCGCGACGAGACAACACCACGTTATTACGCTTGCGATCAAGCTTAATAACTTTGAATTCCATTGTTTTGCCTTCGTATGGAGATGTGTCCTTGATAGGACGTGTATCCAACAAAGAACCTGGCAAGAACGCACGAATACCATTCACCATCACAGTCAAACCACCTTTTACTTTGCCTGTTACAGCACCAGTAACGAGTTCGCCTTGTTCCAAAGCCTTCTCTAGGTTCAACCAAGAAGCTAAACGCTTCGCTTTGTCACGTGACAACACTGTGTCGCCGTAACCGTTTTCTAAAGCGTCAATCGCTACAGAAACGAAATCGCCTGGTTGAACTTCAACTTCACCTTGATCGTTAAGGAATTCCTCAACAGAGATAAAAGCTTCAGATTTCAAACCGGCATTTACCACCACGAAGTTGTGATCAATGCGCACAACTTCAGCGGAAATAACTTGACCAGCCTTCATATTAGAGCGGGCTAGGGATTCTTCAAATAGAGCTGCAAAAGATTCAGACATGAGTTTTCACTATAAAGCCGTCAAAAGACTCGACGGGTTAGATTGCACATACCAGTACTCGCGTGGCAAGGACTGGCTCCTTGTTTTCTTGGTAGCCTCTAGCTTTTAAGGAGCTTGATGCCACTTCAGAACTTGATTCACCGCCTCTTCGATCGTCATTGACGTGGTGTCGAGGTGATGAGCCCCTTCAACAGCTTTTAGTGGCGAATTGCTGCGATTTGCATCGCGCGCATCCCGTTCACGTAAATCCTGCAAAAGGACCTGAATATTAGCAGAAAAGCCCTTAGCTATCAATTGTTTATAGCGTCTGTCAGCTCTGGCCTCGGCACTGGCAGTTAAAAAGACCTTGGTGGGTGCATCTGTAAAAATCACGCTGGCCATGTCTCTACCATCAGCTACCAAGCCAGGTTTTTGCCGAAAAGCTCGCTGCCTTGAGATCAAAGCTTTTCTAACGCCGGTATGAACAGCGACCTCGGAGGCGCGCTTACTCATTTCTTCTTGGCGTATTTGATCAGTGACATCCTCGCCCCCCAAAAAGACTCTATCTCCTTGAAAATTAACATTTAAATTTTCAGCAATGGGGATTAAATCGGGCTCAGAGGCAGTTGAAACACCCACCTTAAAGCTGGCCAAACCAACCAAACGATAGAGTGCGCCACTGTCCAAATAGTGATATCCCAAACGCTCAGCCACTAACTGAGCAACCGTTCCCTTGCCAGAGGCAGTGGGTCCATCGATCGCGATCACAGGGATAAAAGTATTGGCGTTTTGGGTCATTTTTGATGATTTTTAGGTTTTTAAGCCTGAGAGGAGACTTTTGATTAGTATAAATATTTCTTAATGTGAAATGATCAATCCTGCAATTTAGCCACAAAATCAGCGATTGATAGGCAAGAAGTGAGTCCTGGCGACTCGATTCCAAGCAAATTAATCAAGCCTGGCACTCCATGTTCTCGTTCAGTTTGAATCAAAAAGTCAGCCGATGGATCTTGAGGGCCACTGATTTTTGGACGAATTCCGGTGTACGACGGGTTCACTTCCTTATTTAATACAGCTGGGTAATAGCGAGCAACTGCATCGATGAAACGCTGGCGACGAGAATCATCAAATGCATAGTCCACTGAATCGATCCATTCGATGTCAGGTCCAAAGCGAACTTGGCCCCCCATGTCCAAAGTGACATGAACACCCAAGTAACCATGGCCCGCCACTGGATAAATCAAATGTTTGAATGGGCTTTTGCCACTCATCGCGAAGTAATGACCAATCGCATAATAAGGTTTCGGAATCGCCGACTCTCGAATCCCCTCGATGGATCTTGCGACATCACAGGCATAAAGACCTGCCGCATTGATGACTGTTTTTGCGAGTATTAAACTTTGATCAGCATCGCCCAATTGAATTTGAATGCCATTCGACACAGAACGCCCAGAAACGACAGGTGAATTAACAATGAAATTTCCGCCGGCGTTTTCAAAATCACCTAATAGTGACAACATCAAAGCATGACTATCGATGATGCCTGAGCTTGGTGAGAAAACGGCGCCAAATGCCTGAACTTCGGGCTCCAACTCTTTTAACTCTGCCTGACTGATCCGTCTCAAATCGTTAACGCCATTGGCTTTAGCGGATTCAATGTATGCGTCCAATTTATTCAACTCATCTTCACGGCTTGCCACGATGAGTTTGCCAATTCGTTGATGCGGAATCGATCTTTCTGCGGCGTAGACATACAACATCTCTTTGCCTTCTACACAATGTAGCGCCTTTAAAGAACCTGCCGGGTAATAAATACCTGCATGGATCACCTCAGAATTTCTAGAGCTGGTTTCCATGCCAAAAGCATCGTTTCTTTCTAAAAGAATGACTTCACGCCCTTCGAGTTGAAGTTTTCTGGCCACCGCCAGACCAATCACTCCCGCACCAATAACGATGACATCGCATTCAAAGTCATGTTCGGTTTTCATGATTGAGTCAATTAAATTGATTTTGCTATTTGAGAAAATTCTTTGAAATACTCTGGGAATGTTTTTGCCACGCAAGCAGGATCATTGATTCTGATCCGCAAAGGTCCAAGAGCGGCCAAAGAAAAACACATCGCCATGCGATGGTCATCATATGTATCAATGCCTTGAGCTGGAGACTGCCAATGTTTAGGTGGCGTGATCTGAATGTGATCATCACCGGCATCAATAATTGCACCAACTTTTCTTAATTCTTTGGCCATCGCAGCAATACGATCAGTCTCTTTGACTTTCCAACTCGCAATGCCTGTTAACTTGGTAGATCCCTCAGCAAATAGAGCTGCAACAGCCAAAGTCATGGCCGCATCAGGTATGGCCAAGCAATTGAGCTCAATGCCTTGCAATTTGCCACTGGGTGTATCGACTCCTCTGACCTCAATCCAGTCATCGCCCGCCATTACATTGGCACCCATTTGATTGAGCGCCTCGGCAAAAGCCACATCACCTTGAATGCTGTTTCTACCAACACCGGTGACTCTGACAGGGCCCTGAGCAATAGCACCGGCCGCTAAGAAATAGGAAGCTGAGGAAGCATCACCTTCAACATGCAGCGTGCCTGGACTGGAGTATGGCTGGCCATCATTGGCTGGAATATAGAACTTCTGCCAATTGTCATTGCGCACATCAACGCCAAAGCGATTCATCAATTTCAAGGTGATATCAATGTAGGGCTTTGAGATCAACTCACCCATCACCTCAATGCAAATTTCGTTTTTAGCAACAAGAGGTAATGCCATCAACAAAGCTGTTAAGAACTGACTAGAAACATCGCCACGCACTTTGATTAATTCATTGGTCCGAATAGTTCCTTTGGAGATCTTCAGCGGGGGATATCCCTCTTGCTGCTCGTAAGCTACTTGGGCTCCGACCATTCGCAAGCCATCGACCAAATCACCAATCGGTCTTTCATGCATGCGGGGCACGCCATGCAAACGATAGTCCCCACCCAGAATAGCCAAAGCTGCGGTCAAGGGGCGTATCGCAGTGCCGGCATTCCCCATGAATAAGTCTGCTTCTTGATTGGGCAGGCGACCTGAGCAACCTTGAACCACGCAATCACCATCGGTCTCATCAATCTTGATACCCAAGGTTTTGAGGGCCGCACGCATCACTTGCGTGTCATCAGCATCCAGCAATCCTTTTAAACGAGTTGTGCCAGAAGCTAAAGCTGACAGAAGCAAGACGCGATTAGAAATACTTTTTGAGCCAGGCAAAGAAACTGTTCCTTCAGCCTTGATGTATGGTCCTAATTCAATAAATTCGATGACGCCAGAACTCATCAACGACCTTCCCATTTTTGGCGTTCAGCGCTGGCTCGGGTGAATGCTTTTAGTAAAGCATCGCCATCTTCTTGGGCGATCATGTCTCTTAATTGTTTGGTCAGATTCAGATATTGATCGATCTCTTTTAAAAGAGCTATTTTATTGGCCAAACTGATGTCTCGCCACATTTCAGGGCTCGAGGCTGCAATCCTTGTGAAGTCTCTGAAGCCAGCACCTGCGTGACCTAATTTGACATTCGCATCCTCTGAATTAGCCAC
>JBFZCN010000068.1:0-5163 GCA_041307985.1 Burkholderiales bacterium | reverse complement strand
CTAAGGGTCGCGGCAACAAGATTGAAAAACAAACTTGTCACATCACTGTGACTTTGAGCAACTAAGGAAGAGACATGGGTCAGAAAATACATCCAACCGGATTTCGTCTCTCGGTAAGCCGCAACTGGACTTCACGCTGGTACGCTAACAGCACCGACTTTGCAAAAATGTTGCAAGAAGACGTTGAAGTTCGTAGCTACCTTAAGAAGAAGTTGAAAAATGCATCAGTGAGCAAAGTGATCATCGAGCGTCCTGCAAAGAACGCCAAGATCACTATCTACAGCTCACGTCCAGGTGTTGTGATTGGCAAAAAAGGCGAAGACATCGAAGTGTTGCGCAAAGAGTTGCAAAAGCGCATGGGTGTGCCAGTTCACGTCAATATCGAAGAAATTCGCAAGCCTGAAGTTGATGCTCAGTTAATTGCTGATTCAATCACACAACAGCTTGAAAAACGTATCATGTTCCGTCGCGCGATGAAGCGTGCAATGCAAAGCGCTATGCGCTTAGGCGCTCAAGGCATCAAGATCATGAGTGCTGGCCGTTTGAATGGCGCTGAAATTGCCCGTACAGAATGGTATCGCGAAGGTCGTGTACCTCTTCATACATTGAAGGCTGATATTGATTACGCAACATCAGAAGCAGAAACAACATACGGCATCATTGGTGTGAAGGTTTGGGTTTACAAAGGTGACACATTGGGTCGCGTTGATGTGAACGCAGTTGCTCCTTCAGTGCCTGAAGTAGATCAAGAGAAAAAGACTCGTCGTCCTAGCACGCGTGCACCACGTAAAGCTAAAGAAGACGGTGATAAGCCAGCAGTTGATGCTAAGCCAGCAGTAAAACGCGTGCGCAAAGTAACAAAGCCTGCTGAGAAGGCTGGAGAATAATTATGTTGCAACCTAAACGTCGTAAGTACCGCAAGGAACAAAAAGGCCGTAATACTGGTGTTGCCACACGTGGCAGCAGCGTAGCTTTCGGCGACTTTGGTTTGAAGGCAGTTGGTCGTGGTCGATTAACAGCTCGTCAAATTGAGTCAGCGCGTCGTGCTATGACTCGCCACATTAAACGTGGTGGTCGTATTTGGATCCGCATTTTCCCAGATAAGCCAATTTCTCAGAAGCCTGCAGAAGTTCGTATGGGTAACGGTAAGGGTAACCCAGAGTACTACGTAGCTGAAATCCAACCAGGTAAAGTTTTATACGAGATGGATGGTGTTGACGAAGTATTGGCGCGCGAGGCTTTTAGACTTGCTGCTGCTAAGTTGCCAATTCAAACTACATTTGTTGTGCGCCAGCTTGGCGCCTAATTTGGACGGGACAAAATGAAAGCCTCCGATTTGAACGCCAAAGACGTTAAATCTTTAAACCAAGAGCTGTCTGAATTGCTCAAAGCCCAATTTAAATTGCGCATGCAAAAGGGCACTCAGCAACTTTCAGATACTAGCCAACTCGGCAAAGTAAAGCGCGACATCGCTCGCGTAAAAACTGTTATTGCCCAGAAAGCGAGCAAATAATGACTGAAACTACAAAAAAATCATTGCGCCGTACCTTGATCGGTCGCGTAGTGAGCGACAAAATGCAAAAAACTGTGACTGTATTGGTTGAGCGTCGTGTGAAGCACCCTTTGTATGGAAAATATGTAGCTAAATCAAAGAAATACCATGCTCACGATGAAACAAACCAGTACAAAGACGGCGATACGGTTGAGATTTCAGAGTCAAAGCCAATTTCACGCAGCAAGTCATGGGTTGTAACAAGATTGGTTGAGGCAGCGAAGGCTGTTTAAAAACTGACAAAACAGGCTTGCAACGACTGTTCAAGCCTGTTATAGTAGAGGGCTTTCCGGCGAAGTATGCTGGGAAGTAATTGATTCAGAAGTATAAATCCGGGATTTTGGTCGAAAGATTGAGGTCCCTCAACGGAACCAAGACTGATTGCCTATGGCGCTCAAGTTGGGGATAAAAAGATGATTCAAACTGAAAGCAGACTAGAGGTTGCCGATAACACCGGTGCCCGCGAAGTATTGTGCATCAAGGTGCTCGGTGGTTCAAAACGCCGTTACGCCAGCATTGGTGACATTATTAAAGTGACGGTTAAAGACGCCGCTCCGCGTGGTCGTGTTAAAAAAGGTGATATTTACAACGCCGTTGTTGTTCGTACGGCCAAGGGTGTTCGTCGTCCAGACGGTTCACTGATCAAATTTGATTCCAATGCGGCTGTTTTGCTTAACGCAAAACTAGAGCCAATTGGTACACGTATTTTCGGGCCAGTAACACGCGAATTGCGTACTGAACGCTTCATGAAAATCGTTTCTCTCGCGCCAGAAGTTATTTAAGGGGTCGATATGAACAAGATTCGTAAAGGCGATCAAGTAGTAGTCATTACTGGTCGTGACAAAGGAAAAAAAGGCACAGTGAGCGAAATCCTCGAGGGTAAATTACTCGTTGATGGCGTTAATGTGTACAAGAAAAACGTTAAACCAAATCCATCGACAGGTGCAACAGGTGGTGTAGTTGATAAGACTATGCCAATCCAGGTATCTAACGTTGCATTGGTTGACGCAAACGGCAAACCTTCACGCGTTGGCATCAAAGTGGCTGACGGCAAGAAGGTTCGCTACCTCAAGACAACTGGCGCTGTAATCGCTGCCTAAGACGAGGATAACTAAATATGTCAACACGTTTACAGAGCTTCTATAAAGAAAAAGTTGCAGCCGACTTGATGAAAAAGTTCGGTTACAAGTCTGTTATGGAAGTGCCGCGCATCACCAAGATCACATTGAACATGGGTTTGGGTGAAGCGGTGAATGATAAGAAAATCATTGAACATGCAGTTGGTGATCTAACAAAGATCGCTGGACAAAAGCCTGTTGTAACCAAAGCGCGTAAAGCTATTGCGGGTTTCAAAATCCGTCAAGGCTACCCAATTGGTGCAATGGTGACTTTGCGTGGTCAAACAATGTATGAATTCCTAGATCGTTTTATTACAGTTGCATTGCCACGTGTGCGCGATTTCCGCGGTATCTCAGGTAAAGCATTTGACGGTCGCGGTAACTACAACATTGGTGTTAAAGAGCAGATTATTTTCCCGGAAATCGAGTACGACAAAATCGACTCACTACGTGGATTAAATATCAGCATTACCACCACTGCTAAAACTGATGATGAAGCAAAAGCTTTGTTAGCAGCGTTTAAATTCCCATTCCGCAATTAAGAGGTCATCGTGGCTAAATTAGCATTGATTGAACGCGAAAAGAAGCGCACCAAGACTGTCGCAAAGTATGCTGCAAAGCGTGCAGAGTTAAAGGCGATTATTGATGACGTCTCTAAGAGCGAAGAAGAACGATATGAAGCTCGTTTGAAATTACAACAGCTTCCACGTAACGCAAGTCCAACTCGCCAGCGTAATCGCTGTGCATTAACTGGCCGTCCACGCGGCACGTTCCGCAAGTTCGGCTTGGCCCGTAGCAAAATCCGTGAGATCGCCTTCCGTGGCGAGATCCCTGGTGTAACCAAGGCCAGCTGGTAAGCGGCGAAAGATTAGGAGAACAGATGAGTATCAGCGATCCAATCGCCGACATGTTGACGAGAATCCGCAACGCGCAAGCGGTGCAGAAACCTTTCGTTGCCATGCCTTCTTCAAAACTAAAAGTTGCAATCGCTAACGTCCTAAAAGACGAAGGTTATGTTGACAGCTTTGAAATTGCTGGAGAGACGGCTAAACCGGTATTGAAAATTAATTTGAAGTATTACGCAGGTCGTCCTGTGATTGAGCGCATCGAACGCGTTTCAACTCCAGGTTTGCGTATTTACAAAGGTCGCCATGACATTCCGCAGGTGCTGAATGGTCTAGGCGTGGCAATTATTTCAACGCCACAAGGCGTGATGACTGATCGTAAAGCTCGTGCCAATGGCGTGGGTGGCGAAGTTATCTGCTACGTAGCTTAATAGGGAGACTGATATGTCAAGAGTCGGTAAAAATCCTATTGAGTTGCCAAAAGGCGCTGATGTGCAGATTGCTGCAAACCAAGTAACAGTTAAAGGCCCATTGGGAACGTTGTCACACACATTGCATCCGCTCGTTGGACTGCAACAGAAAGATGGCGTTCTTCAAGTTGTTTGTAACGATGAATCAGTTGAATCAAATGCTTTGTCAGGCACAACACGTGCCTTGGTTAGCAACATGGTCAAAGGCGTAACAACAGGTTTTGAGCGCAAGCTCAGCTTGGTGGGCGTTGGTTACCGTGCTTCTGTTCAGGGTAATGCATTGAAATTGCAATTAGGTTTCTCACATGATGTGATTCATGATTTGCCAGCAGGTGTTAAGGCAGAAACTCCATCACAAACTGAGATCATTATTAAAGGCGCCAACAAGCAGCAAGTTGGCCAGGTAGCCGCAGAAGTTCGCGCATACCGCCCACCAGAGCCATACAAAGGCAAGGGTGTTCGTTATGTTGATGAAGTGGTTCGCCTCAAAGAAACCAAGAAGAAGTAATCGGGGTTAGATATGAACAAAAATGAAACACGAGTTCGCCGCGCACGCCAAACCCGCATCAGAATTGCGGAACAATTGGCTCATCGTTTGACGATTTATCGTTCGAACCAGCATATCGTTGCTCAGCTTTACAGCGCAGATGGCACCAAAGTTCTTGCTGCTGCTTCAACTATGGAAGCAGACATTAAAAAAGCATTGAATGGTAATGGTGGTAATAGTGCTGCAGCTCAGCATGTTGGCAAAACTATCGCTGAACGCGCCATCAAGGCAGGCGTTACAGAAGTAGCGTTTGACCGTGCTGGTTTCCGTTACCATGGCCGCGTGAAAGCGTTGGCAGAGGCTGCGCGTGAAGCCGGCCTTAAGTTCTGATCGCGAAGGCTCAAGGAAATAATATGGCAAAGATGCAAAATAAAGTTCAATCTGAAGAGCGTGATGATGGTCTACGCGAAAAGATGATCGCTATCAACCGAGTGACCAAAGTTGTTAAAGGTGGTCGTATTCTCGGTTTTGCTGCACTAACAGTGGTTGGTGATGGCGATGGCGGCATTGGTATGGGCAAAGGCAAATCAAAAGAAGTGCCAGTGGCTGTACAAAAAGCAATGGACGAAGCACGTCGCAAGATGTTCAAGGTTTCATTACGCAGCGGCACATTGCAGCACACAGTGGTTGG
>JBFZCN010000067.1:0-4326 GCA_041307985.1 Burkholderiales bacterium | reverse complement strand
TCTACTGATGTGGGCAAATTCTGGCCCACATGGATCAAGACATCGCCGTGAGGCAAGTGATCTAATTCTGGTGACTCAAAACTTTCAACAAAGACAATCGGCGTTTCATTGGCAACATCATCTTTGGCCCAGGCATGCGGTAAAAATTCTGTTGAACTGAAAGACCAAAGTTGCTGATCGAGTTCTTTTAAAAAGCCTGCGGAACCAACCACGACGATATTTCTCATGGGCAAGTCTTCATGCTTACTTGACATGATCTTTCTGATCAAGCGACAACTGTACAAAGGCTTATTGTTAACCTGACTGTGGAAATCGATTCTGGCCATGACTTATTTTGTCAAAAGATAGTTCACCAACAAAGGCACTGGTCGACCTGTAGAACCCTTGGCTGCACCACTCTTCCATGCTGTACCAGCAATGTCTAAATGTGCCCATGAGTATTTCTCAGTATATCTGGCTAGGAAACAAGCAGCGGTCACACTGCCTGCAGGACGCCCACCAATGTTGGCCATATCGGCAAAGTTAGATTTGAGTTGTTCTTGGTAGGCACTGTCCAGTGGCATTCTCCAAACCGTGTCTTGTGATGTGCGACCAGCACTGAGCAAACTCTCAGCCAATGCATCATCATCAGAGAACAAGCCTGAGTGAACTGCGCCCAGCGCAATCACACAAGCACCCGTCAAAGTTGCGATATCAATCACGGCTGCAGGTTTAAATCTTTCAACATAGGTCAATGCGTCACATAGAATCAGGCGACCCTCTGCATCGGTATTCAATATCTCGATGGTTTGACCAGACATGCTGGTGACAATGTCACCTGGGCGCGTGGCTTGACCTGAAGGCATGTTTTCACAGGTTGGAATAACGCCGATCACATTCTTCTTTAATTTGAGTTCAGCGACTGCGCGCATCGTGCCAATCACTGATGCAGCGCCACACATGTCGTACTTCATTTCATCCATGCCTTCACCAGGCTTTAATGAAATACCACCCGTATCAAAGGTGATGCCCTTGCCCACCAAGACCACTGGTGCATCGGTGGCGCGACCGCCTTGATGACGGATCACAATGAACTGAGGGGGAGTCACTGCGCCTTGGGTCACGGCTAAAAAAGCGCCCATCTTCAAAGCTTCAATTTCTTTGCGGCCCAAAACTTCTACCTTCAAGCCAAGCTCTTTACCCAATTTTTTGGCACTGGTGGATAGATATGTTGGATTACAAATATTTGGCGGTAAATTACCAAGGTCTTTGGCCAGGTCCATACCGTTGGCAATTGCACGACCTTCGGCAACAGCTTCAGCCACAGCTTTGTTATTTTTTGCATGGCTGGCAATGATTAACTTTTTGAGTGATGGGGCTTTTTCAGCAGGCTTGGTTTTAAATTGTGGGTGACGTGCCCCAAATTTATACACTTGCTCACGCGCCAATTGAACCAAGAGACGCACTTGAGTCAAACCATCTTTGGCAGAAAAATCATCAAACACCCATACGGCATCCTTGGCGGTGGTGGCAAGTAAAGACTTTAGGCCAGCAGAAATCCATTTGGAACAATTGTTGCCACCCTGCTTTGGCTTGACCTTGGGCTCTTCACCGCAACAAACCAACAACAATCTATCGGCCTTAAGACCTAATTTGGCCCATGCATCAGTGGCGTTGAGTAAAACATGACTGCCAGAAGCTGTATCAAGGTCTTTGCTCTCAATAGCTCTTGCAACAGCTCCATGGGTAGCCGCGTTCAATGCTGCCAAGCCACCAGATAACTTTTTGGCATTCTTGATATTGTTGGCAGGAAAAGCCCATACCAAGCAGCCAGTGACCGCAGACATCTGAGCCTTTATTCCTAAAGAGCCCTCTCCAAATACTTTCGTGCTACATTCCATGTGGATTTCCTTTGTTTTACCTTTGCGCAAGGGAAGTTCTAATAACAATCATTATCGCCCAGCTTCGCTTTTTATGATCTTTAAAAGAGCCCTTCGACAAGAACTCAATTTCACCACAGGTGTGGTGTTCATGGTTTTGGTCACGCTGGTTTTAACCAATTCAATGATCAGGGTTTTAGGAAACGCCGCCAGCGGTACTGCCAACCCAAAGGACGCCCTGGTTCTCATTGGTCTTGGCATGATCAATTACCTGCCAATTTTATTAACTGCATCAGTTTTTGTGGCCATTCTGATGGTCTTAACGCGCTGGTACAAAGACTCAGAAATGGTCATTTGGCAATCGGCAGGCATCAGCCTATTAAAAATTTTGCGCCCCATTTTAAATTTCACTGCCCCCATTGCAGTGGCCATTGCTGTGCTCTCCATTTTTGCATCCCCTTGGGCCAGCGAACAATCTGCGACGATCAAACAACGTTTTCAGCAGCGCGACGATATTTCAATGTTGGCCCCAGGCCAATTCCGAGAATCATCGGGCAATAATCGCGTATTTTTTATCGAAAGCATGAATCCAGAAACCGATGTGATCACAAACGTTTTTGTCACTGACTTTGGTAAAGAGCGCCAATTGGTGGCCGTGGCGAAACAAGGCTTTATTCAAAATACTCCTGATGGAGAAAAACAACTGATTCTAGAAACTGGTAGACGCTACGAAGGAACGCCTGGTAACACCGATTTCAGAATCACTGAATTTGATAAATACACAGTCAAGCTTGAAGACAAAGTGATTGACCCAATCATCAATGGCCCAAGAACATTGCCTGCATGGGTTTTAATTCAAGACCTCAATAAAGCACACCTTGGAGAAATCCTTTGGCGCATTGGCTTGCCCTTGATGGCTTTTGTTTTTGCCATCATTGCCATCCCGCTGTCATACATGGATCCCCGCAGAGGCAGGTACACAGCGCTGATCATGGCGGTATTACTGTATTTCACATATTCTAATTTGCTCAAATTAATGCAGGCATGGGTCAGCACCGGCAAGCTTTCATTCTCTATTGGCTGGTGGCTTCTTCATGTGGTGATTGCATTGATTGGTCTAACCCTGATTGTTTATCGACAAAATAGATCCATCACATTATTTGGTCGCTATAAAAAATGGCTGCTCAGTCAACGCTCCCCAGCACAGAATGAGGGGCAATGAGTATGTGGCAGAAGCTCTTTCCGCTCATTTACGAACGTTATTTAGCTAAACAAATTTATTTGGCTTTTGTTTTTATTTTGTTTGCGCTGATTTCATTATTCATATTTTTTGATTTCATTGCCGAAATGGGTGACACCACCAATACATATACGGTGTTATTGGCGTTCATCACCGTGCTTCTGAGGGTGCCCAGTCGTCTTGTAGAAATCATGCCGATTGCAGGATTGATTGCTGGCATCTATGTCATGGCCAATATGGCAGCGCAATCTGAGTACACCATCTTGCGCATTGCAGGCCTTGATACTAAAAAATCTTTGCTGACTTTGATGAAGATTGCAGTGCCGATTGCGTTCTTGATCTTGTTGATGAGCGAAGTACTGGGGCCGCTGAGCGAAGGGGTTTCTAAGAACGTGCGCTTAAGCGCTCTCAATCAAGGCAAAGAGGTTCTGGAGTTTCGTTCAGGCGCTTGGATCAAAGATAAGCTCAGGGGCGATGATGGCAAAGGCCAAGTTCAACAAGGGATTCGCTACATCAATGTGGGATCCTTGGAAACCAATGAAATCATTCGTGGCTTTAGGATGTATGAATTCGATGGCCAATATCGCTTGTTATTGAGTCGTACTGCCGAAACAGTTCAATTCGTTGGTAATGGTGTTTGGCGCTTGAATAAAGTGACTGAAACACGTTTTACTGAAATTTCTGCGGCCAATCCTTTAGATCCAAGCTTCTCGACCACCATCAAGCGGACTGATTCTTTAGATATTGAAACGGAAGTCAGCCCAGCCTTATTGGGCGCCCTGTTGATCAAACCTGATCGCTTATCCATCATTAACTTATTCAACTACATCACTCATCTCCAAGAAAACAAGCAAGACTATCAACGTTATGCCATTTCGTTTTGGAAAAAAGTGATTTATCCATTCACGATCTTGGTGATGCTTGCCTTAGCCCTGCCTTTTGCCTACCTACAAACACGTTCTGGTGGTATTGGTTATAAAGTCTTCGGCGGCATCATGCTGGGTATCAGCTTTCAGCTTTTCAATAGCCTGTTTTCACATGCCGGCTTACTCGGAGCCTGGCCACCATTCTTGAGTGCCGTCATACCTGCTCTGATTTACTTTGTATTGGCGATTGCTGGCATTCGTTGGGTATCTAAGGTTTAAAGAGCCCTGCTGCTTTAAGCAAAACTCACGAAAGAGCAGTTAAAAATAGCTGCAACCTTAATTTCTAAAAATAATATAGAAT
>JBFZCN010000066.1:0-5772 GCA_041307985.1 Burkholderiales bacterium | reverse complement strand
ACTCTGTAGACAATACCCCGCGGTCAAAGATATTCTGACAAAGGATATTTATGGCAACCCTGGCATTACTTTGATTATTCTGAAAAGATGAATAAACCCTTAACGGATTCGCAATGCCCGCAATGCGGCAAAATTTTTGAATGCCTAGCTGCCACAAATGTGGAGGACTGCTGGTGCATGTCACTGCCACCAGTGAGCTTCAAAGATGGTGAGAAAAGCAGTTCTTGCTGGTGCCCTGATTGCCTTCAACAGCAGTTGGAAAAGCAATCAAAACAATATTAAAGAGTAGCTAAGCTCACTCAGAGCGAGAGCAAACCCACTCACGTCTTTGCCATTCGCCTGGTTTTTCAGCAAAAACCATCCAAATGATCAAACCGCTCATGAAAGACCAAATTGGGTTAGAAATCAATGTTTTCATCAAAGTACTCCTTTAAAAGCCAGTAGATATAAGGCATAGTGCCAATACTGTATAAATATACAGTATTTTTAAAAGATGTCAAGAAATTACTTAAAATTCCTAAAAATGGCTTTATTGAGCAGATAATTGATAATTCAGGTGAGCCTGGCAAGCCCAGGTTCTTATGACCAATGAATAGATAACTGGGTAAATGATGACGCTGGCTGAAATGATTTTTGATGGACTGGTTTGGTTGATCGGCGGTCTGGTGGTTTTGTATATGATTCGCCGCTATTGGGTGATGTTCCGAGCCAGTAAAAAAGATACTTCGCAATAAGGAAGATTGTCATGTTCTTAAGAGTTATTCGCACCCCACTCTCCCGAATTTTATTCAGTGCTTGTTTGGTATTTTTTTCCAGCTTCTCTTTGGCGCAGGTCGATATTCCAGAAACCAAAGTGGCTCAAGGCATTGAATACATCAGTGGCGGTATCGGTAGCGAAGAATCCGATGCGCTCTTGGCTTTGGGTAAAAAATGGCCCTTGGTTTTGGAGTTCTCGCAAGATCATCCTCAAAGACCATTGTGGGTGGCTGATGTCACCGTCAAAATCATTGATCAAAAAAAGATGCTTGTTTTTGAAGCCCTGTGTGAAGGACCCATCATGTTACTCAAGATCAATCCTGGTAAATACGATGCTGAGTATTCATTCGAAGGAAAAGTTTTAAAACGTTCCTTGGTGGTTGAAGAGGGTAAGTTTCAAAAACAATCAGTTGTTTGGCCACAATAAGTTCCCCAAGATCTCGTGCGTTCAGCATTTATTGACAACATCAAAGGCATGGCTTGCCTGCTGATTGTTTTTCATCATTTGGCTTTTTATGGGCCTATGTCAGATGTTGCCAACGCAGTCATACCCAAAACCATTGATTTCTTTTTTGATTACGCACGCTTGGCGGTTGCAGTATTTCTTTGTGTGGGTGGCTTTCTCGCTGGCTTAAAACTCAGTGAACCCAATTTTTTCGTCAAGCATTCCGTCCAACAAGTGATTTGGCAAAAATATCTTCGCCTGGTCATTCCATACCTTGGCGCCATTGCTTTGGCGATTGCAGCGTCTTTTGTGGCCAGTCGCTTGATGCAGCACGATTCAATCTCTGCAATGCCGGATGTGCCTCAATTATTGAGTCACTTGTTCTTTTTACAAAACATCCTTGGCTTTGAATCCCTATCTGCCGGTCTTTGGTATGTCGCCATAGATTTTCAGTTATTTGCTGTTTGTGCATCATTGGTTTTCTTGGTAGAAAAATTATCGCCCGCAAGTTGGAGTTACAAAAGCACGCGCCTGATCAGCTTAATCATCTTCAGCGCTCTCACCATTGCATCAGTGACATTTTTCAATCAGCATGAGGCCTATGACGTTTGGTTCGTTTACTTCTTTGCCTACTATGGCTTGGGCTTGCTGACCGCTTTCTTGGTAAGAAACCAATCGCATCGTGTGTTGATTCTAGCTGTGGTGGCAGTGACTATTTTTTCACTGTATTACCAAGATTTCAGAGAGCGCTTGTTGCTTGCGTTGCTGATAGCATTTTTGTTGTTCAGTAGCTATGAGAGCAATTGGTCTAAATCCAAGCTGTGGAATAACCCATTGCGAAAAATTGGAGAGATGTCTTATTCCATTTTCTTGGTGCATTTCCCAGTGTCTTTGGTAGTCAGTGGTGTTTGGGTGCAGCTTTATCCAAGCGATCCTTGGATGAATGTCTTAGGCATGGGTTTATCGGCATTACTGAGTTTGTTACTGGCGATTCCTTTCTATAAATACATAGAAAAAAATTAAACTCAAGGAATTAAACCCAGCCCTGCTTCCATTCCAATCCATTGGTGAGCAATCGCCATTGAATTGTTTTTTGGCGCTTGCTCATCACCGCTTCAATCACTACTTGCTCAACTGGACTTCCTTCGACTTCCGGATCAATCACCTTGATCACCATGAAGTGTTTTTCTTTGTTCACGGGTGCAGTGGCTGTCCATTTACTCAAGAGCAGTTTTTTAGGATGAATCAGATTTTTGGTCATGGGTGATATTTCAGAGGCTCTTTAATTTTTATTCATTTCAATAGATACTATGAAGATGAAACAATTATTGCAAGAAACTAAAACAATTGCTGTGGTGGGTCTATCCAATAAACCTGATCGCCCTTCTTATGGTGTGACCAAGTACATGCAAGAGCATGGCTATAAGATCATTCCCGTGAACCCCACTTGCTCTGAAATTTTAGGGGAAACCTGCTATCCAGATTTGAGCAGTATCCCAGTGCCTGTGGACATGGTGAATGTTTTCAGAAAGTCAGAGGATTGTCTAGAAGTTGCGCATGAAGCAGTCAAAATTGGCGCAAAATCATTGTGGCTTCAAATGGGTGTTATTAACCAAGCTGCCTTGGATCACGCCAGCACTCATGGCCTAACTGGCGTCATGGATAAATGCCTGATGGTGGAGCACCGCAAGCTGGGTCTTTAAGCCAGTCCTCTTGGTGAGCCCCCAGAGCACAAATCTTGATTCTGGATTAAGCTAGATGCATGAAAAATACCCATGACATCCTGGCCAGCGAAATCACCCCTCAAAATATCTTTGAAAAAAGACGTCAATTAATCAAATTGGCAGCGATGGGTGCGTTTGGCCTATCCCAAGCAGAAGTGTTTAGTAGGAGTGCTTTTGCCCAGAGTGGCCAGAAGCTTCCTGCCAAAGTTAATCCTCAGTACTTTGTCGCAGATAAGCTCACAAGCTATAAAGACGTCACGACCTACAATAATTTTTTCGAGTTTGGCACCGACAAAGCTGATCCAGCTCGCAATGCCCACACCTTAAAAACAAGACCATGGACCGTGAGCGTTGAAGGCTTGGTGAACAAGCCCAAAGTTTGGGACATTGATGCACTGCTCAAATTAGCCCCCATGGAAGAACGTGTCTACCGCATGCGTTGCGTTGAGGGATGGTCGATGGTCATTCCTTGGATTGGTTATTCTTTATCGCACTTGATCAAAGCCAGCGAACCTCAGGGTTCTGCAAAATACATTGAATTTATTTCTTTGGCAGATCCTAAACAAATGCCAGGTCTCAGTAGTCGTGTGTTGAAATGGCCTTATACCGAGGGCTTGCGTTTAGATGAGGCCATGAACCCTTTGTCATTATTGACTTTTGGTCTCTATGGAGAAATTCTGCCCAATCAAAATGGCGCTCCAATCCGTATCACGGTGCCATGGAAATACGGCTTTAAGAGTGCTAAGTCGCTTGTGAAAATTCGGATCACAGATAAAGAGCCTGCCACAAGCTGGAAAGTATCAGCACCCTCTGAATACGGCTTCTACTCGAATGTGAATCCAGAGGTCAACCATCCTCGCTGGAGCCAAGCAACCGAAAGAAGAATCGGTGCTGAAGGCGGTATGTTTGCACCCAAGATCAAGACTTTGCCTTTCAATGGCTACGCTGAACAAGTGGCTCATCTTTATAAGGGCATGGATTTACGGAAATTCTATTAAGTGATGAAAGCTTTATTGATCGGCATTGGTTTACTGCCATTGGTTCGATTGATAGTTTTGGGCTACCAAGATGATTTGACAGCCAACCCTATTGAGTTCATCACTCGGTCCACTGGTACATGGGCATTGGTGTTCTTGTGCCTGACCCTGGCAATAACTCCACTGAGAAGATTCACTGGCATTAATGAGTTAATCAATTACAGAAGAACCTTGGGTTTATTTGTGTTCTTCTATGCCTGTCTGCACTTCTCTATTTGGTTTTGGCTAGACCATGGTTTGATATTTTCAGAAATGATCATGGATGTGATCAAACGCCCTTTCATCACCGTCGGATTTCTATCTTTTGTTTTACTGATTCCATTAGCGCTCACATCCAATCAATGGGCCGTTAAAAAACTGAAGCGCAACTGGGGCAAGTTACATCAATTGGTTTACTTGATAGCGCCCTTGGTGATCCTTCATTATTTCTGGCACAAGTCTGGAAAAAACGATTACTTCACCGTGATTATTTACGGCGCTATTCTTTTGATACTTCTAGTATTAAGATTAAAACCGAGGTTAAAACCATGAAACTGATCAAACCACACTTTTTCTTGATGTCTGCTCACGTCGGGTTGTTTGCTTTACTGACAGTGTCAATGATGAATAAAGCCATCGCACAAACCAAACCAACTGCCTCAGAAAAAACCACTCGCATTGGTCAGCTTGAGTGGGACTTGCATGAGGTCACCATTGGTACGGTGAAACTTTATGCACAACAAACCAAGTTTGTCAGTTCTGGCGAAAAAGAAGGTGGTAGCTTTATTTATGAATATGGTTGGACGCGCAAAAAAGGTTGGACTTGGTTACAACCATTTGGTGTTCCAGCCAAAGATCAAGAGCCAGCAGTCCATTTGAATTTTGATGAGGCACAAGCCATCTGCCAATTTTTTGGTAAACGACTGCCCAAGGATAAAGAATGGACATCAGCGGCTTTTCTGGAGCAGCGGGCCGCTCCTCCACAGCCATTTGTCAAAGGTAAACGTTATACCTATGCCAATGGTGATACCCCACGAAACTCGCATTGCTTGAATGGCTGTGCAGGTCTAAAGGGCACAGCCCCTGCTAATGCCCTTAATCGCGGCACAGGTCATGTGGCAGTGATGACCACTCAGCCTGGTGTTAATGGATTATTCGATATGGGTGGCAATGCCTGGGAATGGGTGGATGATGGTCCAGGCAATGAAAGAGTCACTCGCGGAGCTTCTTGGTGGTATGGGCCAGAGAATCAAATTGAATCGGCCCTGGCCACAAAACCTAGAGATACCAAAGTTGCTTATGTTGGTTTTAGGTGCGTAAGAGATGTGAAGTGAAACTGCATCAACTGATTTAAGTGAATTGGATAATCAGAGATGGCATGATCATCATCTTCTAAAATCAGTTCCCTTGTCCGTGAAGATAAAAAATGGCTCTATGTTGATGGGCAGTTTCCCAAGATAAAATGATTCAATGAACGACGATATTCTTCTTAAAATGCGCGCAGTCTTCCAAGATTGTCAAAAACAGGCTGTCATCATGGTTCAACAGCATCCCAGTATTCATAAAGGCTTTGTGGCGGACATGCAATTCGCCAGCACCTTTGGCACATTTTTGGGAGAAATTAAAATCAAGCATGGCATTGATATTGAAAAAGATTCAATTGCTCAACGCTTGATCTATGCACTGGAAAAAACAGACTCTCACGCCATTGGGCTGATTCGAGAAGAAATCTACGATGCTTTAGATAAGATGCAAGCAGAACAGTACGCCAGCTATATTTTTATTAGCTGCTTCCCAAGTATTTACAAAGCAATGTCAGAAAAATAAAAGG
>JBFZCN010000065.1:0-6211 GCA_041307985.1 Burkholderiales bacterium | reverse complement strand
TCGAGTCCGAGCATGTCCTATTGGCGATGTTGCAGCAATCTGATAGCACCGCTAAATCACTCATTAACCGAACCGGTGGTAATGCCCTCGCTTTGGAAAAGGCAATTCAAGCATTGCTTGCTAAGTTACCTCAAGTGCAGGGCACGGGTGGTGATGTGCAAATTGGCCGCTCTTTGGCTGCTCATTTGAACTTAACTGAAAAAGAGGCGACCAAGCGAGGTGATGATTTCATCGCGGGTTAACTTTTCTTATTGGTCTTAAGTGAAGATAAGGGTGAACTTGTTAAAGCGATCAAGGCTGCTGGTATTACCCGTAAAACTTTAGAAGCTGCCATTGAGGCAGTTCGTGGAGGACAGTCTGTGAATAGTGCTGATGCTGAAAATCAACGTGAAGCCTTAAAAAAATACACCCTCGATTTAACTGAGCGCGCTCGTTTGGGTAAATTAGATCCTGTCATTGGTCGCGATGATGAAATTCGTCGTGCGATTCAAATTTTGCAACGCCGTACCAAAAACAATCCAGTATTGATCGGTGAACCAGGTGTTGGTAAGACGGCCATTGTTGAGGGCTTGGCCCAAAGAATCATCGATGGCGAAGTTCCTGAAACTTTAAAAAATAAACGCCTTCTGGTGTTAGATATGGCCTTGCTATTGGCCGGGGCCAAATACCGCGGAGAATTTGAAGAACGTCTAAAAGCCGTTTTGAGTGATGTGGCAAAAGATGAAGGTCAGACGATTGTTTTCATCGATGAAATACACACCATGGTCGGTGCAGGCAAGTCTGAAGGTGCCATGGATGCAGGCAATATGCTCAAGCCAGCCTTGGCTCGTGGAGAACTACATTGCATTGGCGCTACTACATTGGATGAGTATCGCAAATACATTGAAAAGGATGCAGCACTAGAGCGTCGTTTTCAGAAAGTCATGGTTGGTGAACCAAGTGTTGAAGACACGATCGCTATCTTGCGTGGCTTACAGGAAAAATACGAATTGCATCACGGTGTGGAAATCACAGATCCAGCGATTGTTGCGGCTGCTGAGTTATCTCATCGTTACATCACTGATCGCTTTTTGCCAGATAAAGCGATTGATTTGATCGATGAGGCCGCATCTCGTATCAGAATGGAAATTGATTCAAAGCCAGAGGTGATGGATAAATTAGATCGTCGCTTGATTCAATTGAAGATTGAACGTGAGGCTGTGAAGAAAGAAAAAGACGAAGCTTCGCAAAAGAGATTGGCACTGATCGAAGAAGAGATCAAGCGTTTGGGCAAAGAGTATGCAGACCTTGAGGAAATCTGGAAAGCAGAAAAAGGCGCTGCTCAAGGCACGGCCTCAATCAAAGAAGAGATCGACAGAATTAAATCTGAAATTGTCAAATTACAACGTGATGGCAAATTAGAAAAAGTTGCTGAGCTGCAGTATGGCAAATTACCTGAGCTAGAAGGTAAATTGAAATCAGCCGCCGTTGCCGAGGCAAAAGGACCTGCCTCTAAGCACAAATTGTTGCGCACGCAAGTGGGTGCAGAAGAAATCGCCGAAGTGGTCTCAAGGGCCACAGGTATTCCTGTATCAAAAATGATGCAAGGAGAGCGCGACAAGCTATTGCAAATGGAAGACTACCTGCACAATCGAGTGATTGGTCAGGAAGAGGCTATTACAGCCGTTTCTGATGCGATTCGCCGCTCACGTGCTGGCCTATCAGATGAAGGCAAGCCTTATGGTTCCTTCTTATTCTTGGGACCAACAGGTGTTGGTAAAACAGAGCTTTGCAAAGCTCTGGCTGAGTTCTTATTTGATAGTGATGAGCACTTGATTCGCATTGACATGAGTGAATTCATGGAAAAGCACAGTGTGGCTCGTTTGATTGGAGCTCCTCCTGGCTATGTTGGTTACGAAGAAGGCGGTTATTTAACCGAATTGGTTCGTCGCAAGCCTTATAGCGTCATCTTATTGGACGAGGTTGAAAAAGCTCACCCCGATGTCTTCAATGTCTTGCTGCAGGTCTTGGATGACGGCCGCATGACTGATGGCCAGGGTCGTACAGTTGACTTTAAAAACACCGTGATTGTGATGACCAGCAATTTGGGCTCGCAAATGATTCAGTCGATGAGTGGTCAGCCACAAGAGAAGCTCAAAGAAGCGGTGATGGTAGATGTCAAAGAGCATTTCCGCCCTGAGTTTTTAAATCGCATTGATGAGATGGTCGTATTCCATGGCTTAGATCAAAAGAACATCGCTGCCATTGCCAAGATTCAGTTGCAACGTTTGCGTGAGCGCTTGGCAAAGATGGACATGATGCTGGAAGTCAGTGATGCTGCTCTTACGCGTGTCTCAGAAGCTGGTTATGACCCAGTCTTTGGAGCAAGACCACTGAAGAGAGCGATTCAACAATACATTGAAAACCCAGTCGCTCGATTAATTCTGGAGGGCAAGTTTGGCCCTAAAGCCATCGTGCCTGTGGATGTTGATAAAAATGGGGCTTTTATGTTTGATCGGGTTGTCCACTGAGTTAACTCCAGGCCCTAAGCAACATCTAGCAGCCTCATTCAATCAGTAGTAACATCCGCCAATGACTATTCGCAGAGACGCGGAGGTTATTGGCCTTGTCAGTGTGGCCCATGGCACCTCCCATTTTTATCATTTAATTCTTGCACCATTATTCCCATGGTTAAAAGTTGAATTCGGGCTCAGTTACGCTGAGCTTGGATTCTTGATGACCATGTTCTTTATCGTTTCAACCATCATGCAAGCTGCTGCTGGTTTTTGGGTTGATCACTCCGGCCCTTTAAAAGTTCTTTTCTTCGGAGTTGCAACTTTGGCTGTCTCAGCCATCGTGCTGTCGTTTGCAACTGGCTATTGGAGTTTGTTATTTGGCGCTTGTTTGGCAGGCCTTGGCAATGGCGTGTTTCATCCGGCCGATTACACCTTGATCAATCGTCGAGTTTCCCCAGAGCGAGTCGCTCATTCCTACTCAATGCATGGAGTTTCAGGGGCTCTTGGTTGGGCCGCTTCGCCAGCTGTGCTGGTAGCTGTCACCACATTTTCTGGTTGGCGCGAAGCTTTATTGGTTGCATCAGGGATTGCCTTTGTGATGTTGGCTGTTCTTTACATGAGACGTCACGTCTTGATGGGTTCTCAGGAGCAGCGCGATCTTGAGGAGACCGCCAGAAAAAATTCATCTGCATTGTCTTTTGATTATTTGAAGTTACCAATGGTTTGGATGTGTTGGGGATTTTTCTTTTTAAGTGCTTTGGCTTTGAGTGGTGTTCAAAGTTTTGCACCAACTGCGATGCAGTTACTTTATGACTTACCGATTGCATTAACCACCACAGCGTATTCATCCTATATGTTGGCCAGTGCCGGCGGCATGTTCCTGGGAGGCTTTATTGCCACCCGAGCACGCTTTCCAGAAAGAGTTATTGCCGTTGGTTTTATTTTAGGCAGTTTAATTTCAGTGTTGATAGCCATGACCATGGTCTCTGGATCGACCATGATGAGTTTGTTCACTTTGATGGGTTTTTGTGTGGGTATTGCTGGACCATCAAGAGACTTGATGATTCGTTCAGCAACACCTAAAGAAGCCTCTGGTCGGGTCTTTGGCACTGTTTATTCCGGGCTTGATTCAGGCTTAGCGATTGGCCCATTGATGTTTGGTTTATTGATGGACTGGAAGATGGTGCCAGGAGTCTTCATCCTAATTGCTGCATTTTTAATGATGGCCTTGCTAACCGCCTTTCGGGTAGGTGAAAATAATCGCTCTGTAGAATTAAAAAACGCTTAAAGATATTTTCTGGAGAGAGCCATGAGTTTCGCCACCACTGATTTATGTGATGACAATGAAGATTTGATTGCAACTGGAGTGTTACGTGTATGCGCTCCGGTATTTCGAGCTTATGGTGGCTTATCTCAATTCAAAGGCCTTGCAGTCACGCTCAAGGTGTTTGAAGACAATACTTGGGTCAGAACCATCCTGGATGAACCTGGTCAAGGAAGGGTGTTGGTCATCGACGGTGGTGGCTCAATGCGCTGCGCTTTGGTTGGAGGTAATTTAGGCGTATTGGCTGAGAAAAATAACTGGGCAGGGATTCTGGTGAATGGTTGTGTGCGTGACACCCTTGAGCTTGCCCAAGCCAAAGTAGGCATCCATGCTTTGGCCGTGCATCCTCAGAAAAGCGTTAAACGCAATGTGGGTGAGCGAGATCTGACCATTGATATGGCAGGAACAACCGTCAAGCCTGGCGACATGATTTACGTGGATCAGGATGGGGTGCTGGTAGCAGATCGACCCCTTGCCTAAGTGATTTATGTAATTTAGCTAAGTGTTGCAAATCGTTGCAACTGATGATTTAGCATTCCACAATATAAAATATATAGCATAAGTTATTAATTTAATTGGGATATATATTCCTTTCCCTAATCAAATTAATCCTTGCAATCTTGTTCACAAGTACATACACTCTTATATAAGACATAAGACACGGAAATTGATAGCCATATGTCTTATGGGCACATATTTTGTTATTTAACGGGAGAGAAACATGTCAACACGTCAACAAGAAATCGATGCATTGCAAAAAGATTGGGATACAAACCCACGTTGGAAAGGTATCAAGCGCGGTTACACAGCAGCTGATGTCGTTCGTCTACGCGGCTCATTCCCGATCGAGCACACATTGGCACGTCGTGGTGCTGAAAAACTATGGAACTTGGTGAACAACGAGCCGTACGTTAACTGTTTGGGTGCTTTGACTGGTGGTCAAGCAATGCAACAGGTTAAAGCTGGCGTGAAGGCAATTTATTTGTCAGGCTGGCAAGTTGCTGCTGATAACAACACATACTCATCGATGTATCCTGATCAATCTTTGTATCCAGTTGATTCAGTGCCTAAGGTTGTTGAGCGTATCAATAATACTTTCCGTCGTGCTGATGAAATCCAGTACTCAAAAGGCATTGAAAAAGGTGACAAGGGTCACATTGATTGTTTCGCTCCAATCGTTGCTGACGCTGAAGCTGGTTTTGGCGGTGTATTGAACGCATTTGAATTGATGAAAGCCATGATCAAGGCTGGTGCTGCTGGTGTTCACTGGGAAGATCAATTGGCTTCAGTGAAGAAGTGTGGTCACATGGGCGGTAAAGTATTGGTTCCAACACAAGAAGCTTGTCAAAAATTGATCGCTGCTCGTATGGCGGCGGATGTTTGTGGCGTACCTACATTGGTGATCGCTCGAACAGATGCTGAAGCTGCTGACCTACTGACATCAGACTACGATGAAAACGATAAGCCATTCTTGACTGGTGAGCGCACTGCAGAAGGTTTCTACAAGACCAAGAAGGGCATTGATCAAGCGATTTCACGTGCGATTGCTTATGCTGAATATGCTGACTTGGTGTGGTGTGAGACTGGTACACCTGATCTTGAATTTGCTCGTAAGTTTGCTGAAGCAGTTCATGCTAAGCACCCAGGCAAGATGTTGGCATACAACTGCTCGCCATCATTTAACTGGAAGAAAAACTTGGACGACGCAACAATTGCCAAGTTCCAACGTGAGCTTGGTGCGATGGGTTACAAATATCAATTCATCACCTTGGCTGGCATTCACTCTATGTGGTACAACATGTTTGACTTGGCTCAAGACTATGTTGCACGTGGTATGTCTGCTTATGTTGAGAAAGTTCAAGAGCCTGAGTTCGCAGCTCGCGATCGTGGTTACACATTCGTATCACATCAACAAGAAGTTGGCACTGGTTACTTCGACGAGTTGACGACAGTGATTCAAGGTGGCACATCATCTGTAACAGCCTTAACTGGTTCTACAGAGGAAGAGCAGTTCCACTAAGCAAGTCATTGATTTGGGCGTACCCCGCCTGAGTTGATAGCCCGGCCAAAAGCCGGGCTTTTTTACGCCATCAATTCTTAATCTTAATTCTTCAAAGATTTATTTTTATGATTTATTGGGATAGTCTATTTGAGCTTCCCAAGATGCTTCGATGAATGCGGGTAATTTCATGCATTCATCGAACACTTGTTGAATTTTTGTGAATTTGCTCAGATCACAACTACTTGATTTGGCATTCATGATTTGCGGAATCAGGCACACATCAGCCATGCTCACCTCATCACCAAGGCAAAACTTACCAGCACGTGCTTGCGTTGATAAAGTTTTTTCTATGCCAGTAAGACCAATGTCAATCCAGTGTTTGGTCCATGA
>JBFZCN010000064.1:0-3490 GCA_041307985.1 Burkholderiales bacterium | reverse complement strand
CTTTAGGGTCAGGGCTTGATCACGATCATCGATGTCTTCTAAAGCAAGCAAGATTTGTCCGCTGTGTTCTTTGGCAGTTTTAACTGTCATGGGTCGTGCCAAATCCGCCAAGGCTGGGGGCTTAGATAACCAAACAAGCGGTGCTGAGAATAAAGCCAAGGGTTCTTTGGAATAAGGTTTGATTTTCACCAAACCCTTGATCCCTTGAGCGTCGAGCACATGCCCGACAAGAACTAGGTCAGAAGGAGAACTCGTTGCAGTACTTTTCATTGCAGTACTCATGAGAGCCTCCATCAACCAAGACTTACTTAGGCCTTAGGAGCACCCTTAAGTAAACGCGCTACTGTTGGTGATAACTGAGCACCAACACCTTGCCAATAAGTCAAACGGTCCTGAGCAACGCGAAAACCTTGTTCAGATTCTACGGCGCTAGGATTGTAATAACCGATGCGCTCGATAAAGTTCGAGTCACGGCGATTGCGTTTGTCTGTAGCTACGATGCTAAAGAATGGGCGATTTCTTGAACCGCCACGTGCGAGTCGAATGACGACCATGTGATTTCCTTACAATGCTGAAATAAACCACGTATTCTATCGCAGAATTGCTCAGAAGGCCAAAATTTAAAGGTAAGCATGACTAATTTAAGACCATCGACCCTGTTTTTGACACTCTTGGTCAGTTCCAGTTTATTTCTGGGTGCCTGCGCCCAAGTCATGCCCCCTTGCAACGCTGTGAACGCCCCCGCCATCCAAGATGTGCAAGCCAGCCAGTGGACCCTGACCCGATGGCATTACTCCAGCCCTAACGATGGAAAAACCCGTCAAAGGTCAATTCCACATGGTGAAAATAAGACGCCTTTGAGCCTTAACTTCTCACCTGATGGTAAATCCGTCAGCGGTCACTCCGGTTGCAATCTTTACACCGCAAAAGTTCAGCTTGGGGACAAAGGATTTGTTATAGAAAAAATAGCCAGCACCCGCAAAGCCTGTGATGCTGCTGCGAGTGAATTGGAATACAAGTTTTTGAGCCATCTAGGTAACTATCGAAGCATCGTGCGCGATGGTGATCGACTCTTGATCATGGCTCGTGACAATGAAGTCTTGAGCTTTTCACTGAAAAACTAAAAGAGTTAAGGTGCGCTTTAAGCCAAGGTTTAAAGCATGGTTCAAGGCATGGTTTAAGGCGGTTTTCAGCACTGACTGATTAAATCAATACAATAAGTCCATGCATAAAAATAAACTTGTCTTTTGCGCCTTGGGTCTTTTTTTCCCAGGCACTGGCTTCAATGTCTTTTATCTCAAAGGTCTAGGCAGTCCCTGGGCTTGGTTGCAAATGGTCAGTTTGTTTGCGGGTATTCTAGGTTGGATGTTATTGAGCGCCAGTGACATGTCCTCTGCCCTTGGTTGGATTTTGGCAGCCGCTGGATTTATTGCCATAGAGGCTAGTTGGTTAACCACCATTGTGTTTGGCTTAAGGCCTGATGAGAAATGGGATGCTCAGTTCAATGCCAACAGTGGACAAAAAAATGCTTCAGGCTGGTTGGTGGTTTTGTGCGTGATTGCTTCTTTGATGATTGGCGCAGCCATTTTGATGATTGGTTTGGCGATTGCCTTCGAGCAACACTTCCTCAGTCAGTTCGAAGCCGCCAAAAAGATATCTCAGTAAAAAGATAATCAACCCAACTCTTTGATCAGCTCTGGCACTGCCGTGAATAAATCGGCCACAAGGCCATAATCAGCAACGCTGAAAATAGCGGCATCAGCATCTTTATTGATCGCAACGATCACCTTAGAATCTTTCATGCCTGCCAAGTGCTGAATTGCTCCTGAGATACCAATAGCAATATAAAGTTGTGGCGCCACAATTTTTCCAGTTTGCCCTACTTGGTAATCATTGGGCACAAAACCAGCATCAACCGCTGCCCTTGATGCGCCCAAAGCAGCACCCAGCTTGTCAGCCAAAGGGCCCAGTAATTCTTGGTACTTTTCTGCCGAACCTAAACCACGCCCACCAGACACCACCACTTTTGCGGCTGATAACTCTGGACGATCGGACTGATTGATTTCTTTGGAAACAAATGCAGAAATTGCTGAATCAGCCACTGCAGGTATTTTTTCAATCGCTGCATTACCACCAGTATTAGCAACTGGATCAAACCCGGTGGTGCGCACAGTGATCACCTTGATAGCATCACGAGATTGAACGGTGGCGATGGCATTACCTGCATAAATGGGTCTCTCAAAAGTATCAGCACTGATCACCTTGGTGATATCAGACACTTGAGCCACATCTAATTTCGCTGCAACTCTTGGCAAGGTATTTTTACCAATCGCCGTGGCTGGCGCCAAGATATGAGAATAAGCAGAGCCTGCTGCTAAAGCCAAGATTTGCTCGGCCAAGTTCTCACCCAACTGATGTTGAAGCTGCGGCGCATCCACATGAATGACTTTCGCAACACCTGTGATCTGAGATGCTGCTTGCGCGGCGGCATCTGCCTGATGTCCAGCGACTAAAACATGCACATCACTGCCACATGCAAGAGCTGCTGCGACGGTATTAAAAGTTGCAGCCTTCAAAGAAAGGTTGTCGTGTTCGGCTATTACCAAAATAGTCATTCAGATCACCTTTGCTTCATTTTTAAGTTTGTCGACCAAGGATTTGATGTCCGGTACCATCACCCCTGCACTGCGCGCTGGAGGATCTTCTACCTTAAGAGTTGTTAGGCGCGGCGTGACATCAACAGACAAATCCTCTGGTTTAAAGATATCCAATGGCTTCTTTTTGGCCTTCATGATGTTTGGCAATGTGACGTAACGCGGTTCATTCAAGCGCAAATCAGTGGTGATCACAGCAGGTAGATTAATTGCAATAGTTTCTAAGCCGCCATCAACTTCTCGTGTAACGATCGCCTTGCCATCAGTAATTTGAACTTTTGAAGCAAAAGTTGCTTGGGAGATATTCAACAAAGCTGCCAACATTTGGCCAGTTTGATTGCTGTCATCGTCAATGGCTTGCTTGCCCAAAATAATCAAATCAGGCTGCTCTTTATCAGCGATTGCTTTTAACAATTTAGCCACTGCCAAAGGCTGTAACTCAACATCCGTCTCAATCAAGATGCCTCTGTCGGCACCAATCGCCATGGCTGTGCGAATTGTTTCTTGAGACTGAGTCAAGCCACAAGAAACTGCAATGATTTCAGTTGCAAGGCCCGCCTCTTTGAGGCGCACAGCCTCTTCAACCGCAATTTCATCAAAAGGGTTCATGCTCATTTTGACGTTTGCAATATCAACGCCCGATTGATCAGATTTAACTCTTACTTTGACGTTGTAATCTACAACACGCTTAACAGCGACCAAAATTTTCATAGGGGCTCTTATTTTTTATTGTTAACAAAAGGTCAGTCATATTAATAATTAATGCTATTTTGGAGTTACTGACTGAATTTGCTTAATAACTTATTTAATGTTCTTATTTTAGTATGCCTAAAAAG